>SYKL01000432.1 GCA_005797785.1 Pseudomonadota bacterium
CGCCACCGACAAACCCGGACCGGAAGTGATGGTCATCGAGCCCGCTTCACCCTGGTAAAGCTCGCCATCCGCCACAAACGGAAACGGCTCACGCGCCGTGATCGTCATGGTACGCGCCGGACGCACGCTCGCGCCGGGGGCGTGGGTCCCCAGTGCGAAAGCGGGAGCTTGCTTCAACATTTCCATCGGCTCGCCGGTAAGTGTCATCACTCGGAACTGGCCGGGACCGGTGCGACACTTGGAGTAACCGCGGAAGAACCACAACTGATCCAGCGGGGAAGCGTACAAAGCCGACACTTCGCGAACCACAGGAGGCTCGTCATCAAAAGCGACGCCGCCGCGCCAAGGCTCCAACACATCGCGCGAGAAGGGGCCGTCGATCAACGTACTCACCGCAAGATGCGCGGCAAAGCTCCACACCGCACCAGGGCCGAGGCCACGGGTCTCGGTCGCCCGACGAGCAAAACCGACCAGCATGCCTGCACCAAAATTGAAGCAAACCCGGCCACCGACATCGATCGTGGGCAGCGTGGTGGTCGCGAGCTCCACACCCTGTGCGGTAGCGGCCTCCATCGCATCGAGCATGGCAAAGGGGTCAGACAACCCTAGCTCACGGCAGACGATGCCCATGGTGCCGCCGTGCAACAACACCAACCGCGGCAGCCGCTCGCCCCAGATGTGCATGGCTTCGGCGACGGCCACGTGAAAAGTACCGTCGCCCCCGCACAATGCCAGCCATTCGATCCCTTGATCCGCCAACGTACGAAGCTGCGCAGCCAGATCATCCCGATGGGAGGTGACAATCACCGGACCCAACTTGGAAAATCGGCGAACTAATTCCACCATCCGCGACGAGCCGAACACGGCCGCCCGAGGATTGAGGATCAGTGCGCACTTCATGCGTTCATGCGGCATCGGCGGCTCTCGTCAACGCGATCAGATTGAACGAACCCTGCGACGTGGGGATCTCGGAAACGGAGTTTTCGCCGGCCGCACGACGGGCCAAGGACAGCAGCTCATCGCGCGTGTGAACGGTGTACTGTTCACCGCCCAGCCGCACGCCAATCTTGCTGATGGTGCGGTTAAACAGATGGTACGGGGTATGCCGATGCACGCGCAACGGGCGACCGAAGGCGTACGGCAGAATCTTGCGCTCGGGGTGAACCACGACCACTTGGCCTCCCGGTTTCAACAACCCGTGAGCCTCCCGCAATACCTCCACCGCCACATCCGTCGGATGGTAAAGACTGCGCTTAAACAGCACCACATCCACGCCTTCCGGAGCATATTGGTCGGCGATCGGCTTGAGCTCACCGGGCTCAAGACGCGCTTGTACCTTAATCAATCGGGGATCATCGCCGACCTGCTCCAGCATCTTTGGAGAGACATCGACGCAGATCACCTTGGCAGCGCCAAGCTCAACGAGCTTGCGCGCCACAACGCCGGGGCCGCAACCGCAGTCCATCACCACTTTGCCGGCCAGGCCCTCTCGCCCAAGCCACGAAAACACATCTTCATCCAGGCGATGCGCCAACGGACCGTAGGTGCGGGCATAGACCCAGGCTGACACATTCCACGCCCAGAGTTCAGACATCTAGTCCCTCGCACAACTGGAGTTTTCGGCCGTTTCACTAACGTAACTTTGGGGTCACGTCTACGACGAAACCGCCATCACGTCGAGAGTGCGCCTCGATCGCATAGGCTCGTCCAGTTGGACTCGATCTGGGCTGGCAGGCCATTCGCCAACCGACTACGGAGACCCGTGATTCGCCGCAATAGGCGTTTCAGGAGGAAATGTGGCCTCGACGTCCATCCGATTCAGACGCCTGGGGCGTTCGTGGCACCCGGTGATCGCGGACGAAAACGACTTGCTTCAAGTTCCACTATTGGACGAGGCGCTCTGGGTCGCCACCGCTGCACCCATCGCCACCCTCGAACTCGATCCCGTATTTCTACACTGGCTCGATCACGACAACGATGGCCGAATTCGGGCCGACGAGCTTAAAGACGCCATCCGTTGGCTATTTCTCGTGCTGTCGGACCCCGCCGAAATCCGCGAGAAAAACAACACCCTGCACTTGGCCAAGATCAACGACAAAACTACGGATGGTGCAGCGCTTCTGCGATCGGCCCGCCGCCTCACGGCAGAGCCGACCCTGGAATTAGCGACGGTACGCGAAGCCCGCGTTGCCGCGGAGAAGAGCGGGCTCTCGGAGGCCGATCGCGTCCTCCCGACCGCGGCCGCCGATCCCCGAGTTCGAAAGTTCATCGAGCACGTGGTGGAGGTTGTCGGCGGCGAAGCGCACCCCTGTGGCGGGCTCGCCGTCAGCGAGGGCCTACTAGTAAAGTATCTTGACGAATTGAACCTGTGGCTCACTTGGTCGGACCGCATCCACACCGACACGGCCGCCATCCTGCCTCTTGGCGAAGAGACGGCGTCCGCCCAACATGCGCTTCAGGCCATCGCCGCCAAAATGGAACAGTACTTTCTGTTGTGCGATGCGGTTCGTCTGGACTCCCGCGTCGGAGATCTTTGGCACCCCAATCCCGCGGAGATCGACCTCCTCGACACCCAAGCCGTGCAAGCGGTGATGAAACGCTCCCCGATCGCCACGCCAACCCCCCTTGGATCGCTGGATTTCAGCGGGCCGTTCAATCCCATTTGGCGGACGGCGGTTCAATCTGCTCAGCCGTACATCGCAAAACTTTTGGACCAACCTTCGCTCACGTCCATCGATCGCGCGGCGTGGCTGCAGGCTTGGGGAGCGCTCGCCGCCCACCAACAATGGATCGCTGCCAAACCGGTCACAAAGTTGGACTCGTGCAACCCCGATCTTCTGCGAGAGTTCGCCGTCGATACCACGCTCGTCACCGAAGTGGAGCGGCTCCTCGAAGAAAGCAGGGTTGCTGCGGCGGAACTTGCTGGAATTCGCAATGTCGAACGCCTCATTCTTTACCAAGCCGGGATGTTGCCGCTGGTCAATAGCTTCGTGGCCCATCCCGATTTGTACGATCTGAAGCGCACGGCTGCGTACGAAATGGGCACGTTGATCCTGGACGGACGCCGATTCAACCTCGCAGTAAAGGTACTCGATCCCACCCGGCACGAAAAATTTGCTTCGGACGCCGGTATTTTTGTGATGTTTGTACAGTTAGCGAAAATCGGCGGCATTTGGGACTATGAAGTCGCAGTACCCGTGACCGCGGGCGAACGAGGGAGCATCATCGAAGGAATGTGGGGTATTTTCCTTGATCACAAAGGGGTGCAGTACCACGCCAAAATCCGAAAGCTCATCCTCAACCCCATCAGCTTCCGCGAGGCATTGCTCCAGCCCATTCACCGCGCGATCGCCGGAATCTCCGGATTGGTGGACAAGGCAGGGGCCGCCCAGGAGGCCGCGTTGGCCCAGTCGATCACCGCAAAGGCGCAAGCTGCCGACGCCGCCGCCGGCAAGCCCCCACCGCCGCCGCCCGCACCACCGGCTCACATGGGGCCGACCCAACTGGCAGGAATTGCCGCCGGCGTGGGCCTCGCCGTGGCCGCGATCGGCTCCGCGCTCACCTACGTCACCGAGACTTTCTGGGGATCCGCCACCGCTCTGGCCCAATTCATGACCACCTCAGCGTTGTTCCACACCCTGCCGATTGCCGCACAAACTCCGGTCCGCGTACTCTCCTACCCGGTGTCCGTCCTCGTCGTTCTATTCGGATTTATGGCGGTGCCAGTATTACTTTACACCGTTCCCGTCAGCGTCTCTGCATGGCTCAAGCTCAGAAATCGGGACCTTTCCGCCCTGCTCGAGGGTTCCGGCTGGGCCGTCAATGCACGCATGTACCTCAACAAAGATCTCGCTCGGCGCTTCACCGAAACGCCCCGCATCCCCAACAAAAACACCTCTGCTACGATAGGAAGCCCATGATCTCGCTCTGGTTCGCACTCGCTTTTGCTGGCCCCGCCGATTCCGCGTGGGAACTCGGGTTCACCAAGTACGCCGCGCAAGACTGGGAGGGCGCCCACGCCGCTTGGGTGGAGGTTCAGAAACTCGAGCCCAAACGCGCCGATCTATCGTTTTGGCTCGCTGCGTCAGAAACCCGCGCCCGCCTCGCCAAGCGGCCCATCCCAAAAGACCCCGCACCACCAGCAAACCCCGGGAAGACCCTAAAAATTACCGCTGTCGGTGACGTGATGATGGGGTCCGATCTGAAAAAAGGCGAAGCCGGCCTCGCCCCCGATAATGGCATCGAGCTTTTCGCCGACGCCAAAGCGATCTTTGAGAAGGCCGACATCGCATTCGTGAACCTGGAAGGTCCCCTCGCGGACGGACTCCCCTCCACAAAATGCGGCCCTCAAAGCACGTCTTGCTATGCGTTCCGCACGCCAACACGGTACGCCTCCACCCTCAAGGCCGCCAGCGTCGACGTCGCATCCCTCGCCAACAATCACGCCTGGGATCTCGGCGTACCGGGGCAAGAATCCACCATGAAAGCGCTCGATGCCCAGGGGATCGCGCACGCCGGCCGGTTTGGCGATGTCGCCATTCTCGAGCGAAACGGACAAAAAATCGCATTTGTCGCCGCACATTCCGGAGAATGCTGCCTCAACGTCAACGAGATCGCTGAAGTCCAACGCGCGATCGGCGAAGCGGATGAACTGGCGGACATTGTCGTTTTTTCGTTCCACGGCGGCATGGAAGGTGCTGGTGCCCGCCACGTCCCCGGGAAAACAGAGATTGCATGGGGCGAAAGGCGTGGGGACACGAAAGCACTTTCGCGCGCGGCCATCGATGCAGGCGCCGATCTGGTGCTCTCCCACGGCCCCCACGTGCTGCGCGCCATGGAGGTGTACCGCGACCGATTGATCGCCTACAGCCTAGGAAATTTCATGGGCTTCCGGCAATTCGGAACCGGCGGTGGCCCGACCGGCACCTCGCTGATTCTCGAGGCCGATCTCGCCCCCAACGGAGCATTGGTCCAGGCAAAAATCCACCCAATGGCGTTGGACAAGCAGTCGATTCCACGAACGGACTCCACTGGCGAAGCAATCAAGCACATCCGCGAACTGTCCGCCGCAGACTTCCCTGAAACCGGGGTGAAGGTCGCCGACGACGGGACGCTGTCGTGGCGATAGCTCAGTCGACCGAGTCACTAACCTTCTGAAACTTCGCTTCTAAGCTGTTGCCTAGCGCAGTCAGGCCAGCCACCGTGCCGACGCCCCCCAAGCACAGGCCCCCGCTGCACACCACACAAAGCACGCCGGTCGCCAACAACACCTTGGACGTCAACGACCAGCGGGTTGGACTTTTCCCGTCGCCGGGGGGCGCCCATGTCGTGTTGTTTGGCATCACACGCTCCGTTTCTCGGCTTTCCGGTAAGATAACACCGGTGTCATCGTCCGTAAGCGGTCGAGCAAACGATCGGCCCTGTGGTTTACAGCGGGGTTCCCCATGAAATCCGCGTTCGCCTGCCGCAGCGCACTCCGACCAGTCGCAACATTCTGCAACGCCACCTTCTGGTGGCAACCGGGTACCTATTTTGGAGCGGCACTCTCGCCCTTCTTAGGATCGCCCATGTGGAACACGCTTGTTGCGAACCCTCGGACCCCTAACGCGCCGGCACTCGTTCGCGCCTCGCTTGAAGAAAGCTCATTTATTACAGATGACTATTCGTTTTACGAACTCGCGAATGCCTGGACAGCGGTAAACGAATCTGCCCGATACACATCCTCATGACTTCGCAAATCCTCCCAATCGCCGATGGCTTCATCGACCTGAGCAAACGCATCGTCCAGCGTGGTAGCCGCGTCGAGGACCTGACATCCACCGAAGCCGCCCTGCTCGAATATTTGTCCGAGCGGCCAGGTCAGCTCGTGACCCAACGGGAGCTGCTGGAGCACGTCTGGGGGTACCATCCGTCCACTCTCAGTCGAGCGCCCACCTACACCATGCGGCGCATTCGCGGAAAAGTAGAGCTCGACCCAGGACGACCACAGCAACTTCTCACGGATCACGGCGAAGGGTTTCGATACGTGCCCTGGGAAGCAAAACCCGTCGAAATTGCTATTCGTAAGCCGATCACACGCCGAAAATTCGCACTCAACGCATTCGTGGGGCGGGAACAGGAAACTCGCGCCCTCCGCCGCGCCCTTTCGCATCCCCTGACCGTCGTCACCGGGGCGCCCGGCGTCGGAAAAAGTCGCTTAGTTCTGAACACACTCCACGACTTCGACACGCCTTGTGTGATCTTCGATCTCACCGCGCTCGCGAACTGGGCAGCGTGGCTCGCGCAATGGAGCCAAGCGACACAAACCGGCGTGCCGGACTTGGTTTTCTTGGACGGGGTCGATCGCTTCGCCGGCCCGATGCGGGAATGGCTCGCAACCCAAATTTATGCCACGGAAACCACCTGGGTCGTCAGTTCCACCTACCGGCTCGGAATGCCCGAGGAGCGGTTGATCGAACTTGGTCCACTGAGTCCCACTGATGCAAAAGAGCTCTTTATACGCCGCGTGGAAGAGCAGGGCGTAGTCGTCACCGACACCCGCTCCCTCAACGAACTAGTCAACTACCTTGACTACTTTCCGCTCGCCGTGGAACTCGCCGCCTCCCGAGCCCGGTTCTTGACACCCGCTCAAATCTTGCAGACGATCCGGGCGGGCAACCACCCTTCCCAAACGCTCACCGATGCGTCGCCCCGGCACGCCTCGATGCAATCGGCGGTCCTGTGGGCACGAGAACTGCTGTCGCCCGCCGCCATCCACGTGTTTCGTATGCTGTCACTGTTCTCTGGCGGCGCCACACCGGAAATGCTCGAAAAAGCGTTAGGACACACGGTGTTGAACGAGCTGGACGAGCTCTTCGAACACCACTTTGTCCACACGCTCCCCAACCGACGGATCGCCGTTCCGCGGGTTTTGGCCGCCAGCGCGTTTGTCGACGCCACCGATTCCGAAGCCGGCTACCGTACGAGACTCCAAAACTGGGCTCTCGGCTGGACTTCCGTCCGGCTCGACCCCGTTCTCGGGTTCCGTTTCGAAGGGGTATCGGAAGAGCTGTCCAACCTGATTGCGGCGCTCCGTCCAGCATCGCCCGCGTCTGCCAAAATCGCGACCACCATCGGCCGCTGGATGGAACGCTCGCAGCACCCGTATACGGGAGCCTGCCTTTTGTCCCACGCGATCGCGCACGCCGATCCCGAAGACGTTCCGCGCCTTCGCGTGTGGCGCTTGGCTTTGTTGGCGTACCCCCAACACGTTCGAATGGAACCCGACTCGTTGGAGTTCAACGTTAGCGAGGTCCCCCCCCCAATCACCGAGGAAATTGCATGGTTCCTTGGTGTAGAACCCACCCTACCGGAGTCCGATCAATGCTGGGGCCACCTCGCCTTGGTGCGTTTTGCAGTGGAGTCCGATTCGGTCCAAATTGATCCCGACCTTCATCTCGCTCGCGCTGCGGAAATCGCGGATCACATCGGCGAGCAGCGCGCCCAATACGCGGTCGCCGTACGCCGCGTCATGAAGCAAGACGCCCTGGGGAATGTCCGCGAAGCCGTGGAACAAGCCCGAGTCGCCCAAAAGGTCGCCGACGGCATGGGCTCCATGCCGCACCAAGTTCTCGCCCGCTGCATGCTGGCGGAAGCCCTCTGGGCCGGGGGCGAGCCCGATGAGCCCATGCAGCTGCTGAACGACGCGTGGTCGATCGAACGTACGTTCATGCGGTCGGTGGACGCGGACATGCCCGCACGCGGCGCCAGTCGGCTGGTGGAGCTCTACTGCGAACGGGAGGAATGGAGTGAGGCGACGGCCATCATCCAAAGCGCGCACCAGCTCGGCATCGCGCTGACCCAACGCGCCTCCATCCGGTACCGCTTGATGACCGGCAACGAAGAGTGGATGACGTCCGTTAGCGAGCTCGGCCGCATTTCCGGCCCTCGGGAACGGCACAATACCGCGCTCGCCGAAGCCGCTCGGCTCCGCTCCGCCGGTGACTATGACGGTTCCGTCCAGGTCCTGTTGCGCCATTTGAACGCCATGCCGTCAGGAGTGCGCCGAATCGCCGAGGTCGTACGCGCCGAACTGATGCTTTCGTATGCCCTCA
Source organism: Pseudomonadota bacterium (assembly GCA_005797785.1). GTDB lineage: Bacteria > Myxococcota_A > UBA796 > UBA796 > SYKL01. The sequence continues at coordinate 8,094 of SYKL01000432.1, forward strand.
TGGGGCAGGTCGAATTCGCTCGAACCGAAGCCCTTCGCATTCAGATGGGGTTGGCCTCCCCCCCTCCAGAAGGTTGGATGCTTATGGTTCGCAGCCTCGATCCTCGCGACACATCACAAATGCCAAAAAAGCCTCTTGTCCCTGGATTCTTCTTCTCCTGCACCAATCGGCAAGCACTTCGAATGCTCCACGATCGCCGAGTGTCGCGCCCCAAAGCGCACGAAGCCATGCAGTTCGAACAGCAGCTTTAGCGGGCCTGGCCACCGTCTCCATCGGAACATGCAGCAGTTCGGCAACCCGCGATCGAGACTGCCCCGAGCGCGCCGAGGCGGCCGCGGATCCACTGCACGAGTAAAATAAGCTCCTAGGCCGCTTCCGAAAGCCGCGTGAGACATCCCCAGCGACGAATTAGTACAAATAGTGCAATGGATCCAACTTGGGGGCTTCCATGCGCAAACGCGGGCCAACCACGAATCGGGAACGACGACTCACCAACGAAGTGATCATCAGCACCACCGATCAACGAGGGATCATCACTTTCGTGAACGAGGACTTCGTCAACGTCAGCGGCTTCAGCCGTGAAGAGCTGATCGGAAAGCCCCACAACATCGTTCGCCACCCGGACATGCCCCCGGAGGCGTTTGCGGACATGTGGCGAACGCTGAAACTCGGCCTACCCTGGATGGGAATTGTAAAAAACCTCTGTAAGAACGGGGATCACTACTGGGTGAGCGCGTACGTCGCTCCGATTCACGTGGATGGACAGTTCGTCGAGTACCAGTCGGTTCGGTTCCATGCCACCGCCGAGGAGGTTGAGCGAGCGGAAGCGCTCTACCAACGCCTACATAAGAAACAAAAGCTGCACCTCAAACCGGCCTCCATGCTGGTCCGTCTCGCCGCGCCGTTCCTGCTCGCGACCGGGGTCACCGCCGCCGCCACCGTCCTCCTGCCCGCACCTTGGGGCGCCGCGGTGGCGACATCAACCACCCTGGCGTTGGGTGTGGCAGCCACGGCGCTGATGCTGTCCCAATCGAAGGTTCCCGTGGCAATTTCGAACGAGATCATCAGCAACCCGATTGCCGTCGCGATTTACACGGGAACCGGCGCTGAAGAAGGTCAGATGTCACTGGCCATGAAATCGCTCCAATCCGCACGGGCCGCTTTGGCTGCCCGCATTCTTGAAAATGGCCAAACGCTCAGCGCAAGCGCCGCGCAAGTCCTCAAATACAGTACCTCTTTGGAGGACAGTGCAAACGTCAACGCCGCAAAAGCCAGCGCGTTGTCCAGCGCATCGGTTCAGGTCGCGGACGGCATCGGCGTCGCCGCAGTCGCATCGGAAGAAATGAGCGCATCCATCCGCGGGATCGCGAAGAACGCCTCCGACCTGTCCGCCATCATTCAAACCGCAGTGTCTTCCGCTGCGTTGGCCCAAGACAGAATTCGTGGCCTCGAACGAAGCAGCCTGGAAATCGGCCAGGTTCTCGATCTGATCGCAACCATCGCCGACCAGACGAACCTCCTTGCGTTGAACGCCACCATCGAAGC
>SYKL01000433.1 GCA_005797785.1 Pseudomonadota bacterium
CGCTGTATTCACTGGGGATGGAGTACCGTCAGGCTGGCGAAATCGTCCGCGCGGAAGCGTGTTTTCGCGATCTCCTTGCGCGGCATCCGCTTTCGGGCGCCGGCTACCTTCAATTGGGTCAGATGCTGGCGGATGTTGGGCGCGCGGAGGAGGCCGTGACGGTGTGGCGCTCCGGCTTGGATCAGTTGTCGGGCGCGACCGATGCGGAATCTCGGCGATCGTTCAGGGAAATTCAGTCGGCCATCGAGGACCTGGACATCTCGGGGTAGGATCAGAAATGGTGTGACCCGAGGTGTGCGTGCGGTTTCCGAGAAGTGGCTGGTGGTTCTTGTTGGGAGCCGGGTGTACTTCGGGGGGCGACACCGATTTGGTGGTCGTCGACGACACCGATGTGTTGGGCGATGGCGTGTTGGCGATCGACCCTTGCGACGCGATTTCCGCGGACTTTGGCAATGCGTCCCCTGGGGAATTGCGCACCAAAACCATGCGGCTGGTCAACACGGGCCTCGGTGGCGCACGAGTTGAATCATTGACCATGGAGGCTCCTTTTTCGGTTGGCGCGGCGCTGCCGGCTGCGGTTGCTGCAGATGGAGCGTACCTGTTTACGGTCCGCTTTCAACCTACCGATTTCGGTGAGTACACCTCCGAGTTGACGGTGGGGTGGACCTCAGGTGGTGACGCTCGCCCCGACTTGACTTGCACGTTTTCCGGCCACGTACCTTCAGATTCGGACGGCGACGGCTATGATTCGGTGGCGGCCGGGGGAGCCGACTGCGATGACGGCGACGCCGACATTCATCCGGATGCGGTCGAGACGTGGTATGACGGGATCGACGCCGATTGTGACGGCGGCAGCGACTTTGACCAGGATGGCGATGGGCACATTTCCGAGGTGTTCGAGGAAGATCTTGAAACCGGCGGAGATTGCCAAGATGCGAACGACGAAATCTTCCCAGGGGCAGACGACGTCCCCTACGATGGGGTGGACTCCAACTGCGACGGCATCGACGATTTTGACGGCGACGAAGATGGTTATCCATCATCGGACTACGGTGGCGACGACTGCGATGATGCCGATCCGTTATTTTCACCTGCTGCCGTGGAAGTGATGGATGGAAACGACAACAACTGCGACGGGCTGATCGACAACGGCGTGGCTTTGGACGCAGACATCACCCTGCTCGGACGGGCGACCACCGAGCCCATTCGCAGCGTAGCAACTGGGGACTGGGATGATGATGGGGTGCAGGATCTAGCGCTGGGAGCACCGACCTACAATCCGAGTGGGACCACCGGTCAGGGCGCTCTGTCCTTATTTTTTGCGGGCGATCTCAGCGGAGCCAATGAGTTTGTGGACGGCGATGTGGTTCCGGGTGCGGCCACCACCGATGGTTTTGGTTGGGCAATCGCCGATATTGGCGATTTTGATGGCGATGGACGCAGCGATCTCGCCGCCTCCTCCTTGACCCGAAGCAGTAATTCGGGCCGAGTCTACGTGTTTACCGATGTCGAAGCGGGATTGTCGGTGTCGGACGCGGTCCTGAGAATCGATGGGGGCAGTGGTTATCAGCTTGGTGCCTCGATCAGCAGCCGCACGGACTTGGACGCTGACGGCCTGGGGGATTTGATCGCGTTTGGATACGATAAGTCGGTGCCGTACAATTCCGTTGCCATCCAATATGGCGGTTCGACGGGTCTGCTGGCTTGGACCGACATTGACGCTACCCTGCGTTACCGCTGCGAGACCTCCACCTCGTATAACTATTGTTGGCGTACTCCGAGCGTTTATGTATCCAACGCAGCCGGAGGTTCGGAGCCCTGGTCCCGGTCCGCAAACGAGGGGTCGGATTTTGATGGTGACGGATATGATGATTTGTTGCTCGGGGATCCGTACCACGACGGTGAAGCGGCCAATTCGGGCCGCGTGTGGATGCTCTGGGGGCGGGGCGCGCGGTATGGGTTTCAGGGCGCGACGCCGGATGAAGCAGGGTCGTTGGTGCTTTCGGGCGAAGAGCAGAATCACCAGGTGGGCTCCTTGGTGGCCCCCGCGGGCGACGTTGACCAAGATGGGACCGACGATTTCTGGATTCGGGAGGGTAGTTCCGGTGAGCTGTACCTCTTTTATGGAGGACCCTCAGTCAGAAGCGGGGTCAACCTTGCTTTTGCGGATGGCGTGCTCAAGCTTGGTTCCTCCGACGCCCTCGGACGCATGATCAACGCTGGCGACTGGACCGGCGATGGCCGCTCAGATCGTCTGGTTTCGGTGACGAGTGCCGAATCGGTGTCGATCCTTTCGGGTGTGCCAGTGGATGGGGAATACAACTTCGACGACTTTGCGTGGGCATCTGTTGCAGGTTCAGCTTCAAACGTTACTTTTGCGTCGTTTGTGCCTGGCACGCCATCGGATCTGAATGGCGACGGCCTGGCCGATCTGGTGGTGGGGGATGTCGCGCATACCGGCGGAAAAGGAGCTGTACATCTGCTCTTTCAGCAGCCCTAGCGTTCACGGAAGGCCGAGCGATTGGTTCAATTGCTCCATTCCGGGGAAAAATCGTGCCAAGAACAGGTCGCCGTACAGGACGTAGAGCGCCGCACCGAGCGCCAGCGACGGCCCGAAGGGAAGGTACTCGCTTTTGCTGCGCCTGAGCACCAGCAGGATTCCGGCGGACGCCCCGAGTACCGACGCGAACATCAACGGCCAGAAGGTTAGGCCAAGGAAAGCGCCGATCATGACTAACAATTTGACGTCGCCCCAGCCGAGGCCGTCACGGCGCAAGACCCATTGGAGGACCAGCGCGATGCCGCCGAGAAAGACGCCATTGGCCGATGCACCAAGAACGGCGTTCTTCCAAGTGAGATGGGGCCAACCGTCGTAGCCCAGCGCTTGAGCCGCGGCGACGCCAAGGATTCCGATCGGAGCTGCATAGATGCTTGTTTGATCGAGGATGATGCGGTGCCGGATGTCGGTGAGGGTGGCGATCATCAATGCGGCCAGAAAGCCGAAATAGAGCGTCCAAGCTGCCCCGTGTGCGAGGTCGAGGGAGCCGGCGTCGGGGATGAATTTTCGGTAGGCGAGTGCCGCCAATAATCCGCCGAGAACCTCAATCCATGGAGTCACTGGGGGGATAGGAGCGCCGCAGTCTCGGCATTTCCCGTGCAGCGTGACGAAGGAAACGACGGGGATCAGGTCTTTTGAGCGGATGGCGTGCCCGCAAACGGGGCAGGCGCTTCGGTCCAGCAGGTTTCGGTCGTGCGGAAGTCGGTCGATGCAAACATTGGCGAAAGAACCGATACAAAGTCCGATAAGCGCAGCGCATCCACCGTAGGCCCACCACAGCGCGTTCATCGACACTCCGCGCAGGCGGTCAATACCGCGGTAATTTCCGACTCGGTTAGTTGATCATGCACCGGTAACGCGAACATCTCCGAGGTCAACCGTTCGGCCATCGGGCAGGGGGTCACGACGAGCGCTGGCTGACGGCCGAGCGAAAGAGGGTAATGAATGGCCGTTTCAATACCGCGGATTGCCAAGTGTTCTCGGATCGCCTCCCGCCGCGGATGGCGGACCACATAGTGATGCACTGGACTTCCAGGGTCTCTGGGTAATCGAAGCCAACTTTGGGGAAGCTCTCGATCATAGCGGGCGGCGGTGAGGCGCCTTCGGGCGATGCGGTCGGTCAGAAGTGGCGCATGTCCCAGAAGAACGGCCGCTTGCATGGGATCCAAGCGCGAGTTCCGGCCAACGGTGCCCGCCACCCGATGGTGATGATGCGGCTCGGACATCCCGTGATTTCCGAGCTTTCGAACTCTGGAAAGAAGTTCGGGATCATCGCCGATCACAAAGCCTGCATCTCCTGCCGCGCCCCAGGTCTTGGTGGGGTAGGCAGAAAGGGTGGTTAGAACCCCGATGGAGCGGGAGGGCGTGCCGCCGATCGCCTGTGCTGCATCGTCGACAATGGGCAGATCGAACGGCAAAAAGGGAGCCATTGCCCCAAACAGGTGGACCGGAACGATCGCCCGGGTTCGAGGGGAAATCGCATTTTCCGCGGCCTGGGGATCGATCAAACCGTCTTCGCGAACGTCCACCACCCGGGGCACAGCGCCGATCGCCGCCACTGCGCCCGCCGTGGCGAAGAACGAAAGTGCTGGGACAATCACCTCATCTCCTGGTTGAACACCAATGGCTTGAAGCGCCAACATCAACGCATCGGTTCCACTGTTGACGCCGACGGCTGCCGTTCGTTCGAAAGCGGCGGCGGCGAACTGTTCGACCGCCTCAACGTGCGTTCCTCCGATGTATTTTCCGCTTCGGACGACGTCCAACAGACGAGATTCCACCTCGGCGGCCACCTCCTGGTGGCGTCGCTGAAGTTCATTAAGTTGAACGTTCATTATGGGCAGGCCAAGGACGGTTGGCCGGCCGAGGTGATCATGGCGTCCAGGACGGTAGGGGCATCGGATTCGCACCGTTGAGCGCGGAAATCGCCACTGATGGAAGGCCACCAGAAGCGCCCGCGGCCCTCCCCACGCAAGGTCACCGTGCCGCCTTCGCCGAGTGAGCGCTTATAATCCAGTTCGGTCGCCCAAGGAACGACACCGTCGCCACCGAGTACTGCCTCGCGGATGTCCACCGTCGCGGCGTCGGCGATCGGCCAGGTTGTACCGACTTCTCCGGTCAAGATAGTGTCGTTCCAGTCGATGGGATCGGCGTAGACACTTAAGAAAACGTGGTGGGCGTCCTCTCGGCACGCGGAGACCCACCATTCCTGTAGGGCGCGCGCTTGGGTCTCCGGATCGACGTGGGCAGGTAGTTCGCAGTCGAAATCGCTGGAAGAGAGGAAGAAGCGTGCGGCCTCACCGCCTTCGAAGGGCTCTTCGATAAACCATGCCGTTCGAAGCGGAATATCTCCGTCAGCCGTGTGCAAGCTTCCGGCAGCACAGCCGAAAAAAAGCGTCGCGAGGGGTGTGAGGAGGAGGCGAACCGACATCCATCAACAATAGTGGATCTGCATTGAATAAATCCACCCGACAGTCGTCTGCGCGGTTGGTGGAGGACGCATGCCACGCCTTGGCTCGCTGGTTCTGGTACTTGCTCTTGGAAGTTCAACGCCCGCTTTTTCGGCATCCGGTTCCCCGGATGCGTCAGAATCGCGGCCCAGCTCAACTTCGGACACGCGAGGTTCTGGCGCGCGGCCGAGCTCCAGCTCTTCGTCGCGGCCGGCACCGTCGTCCTCAACGCCTGCCCCTCGTTCGGAGCCGCGGGCTTCCACGCCTGCCCCGCGTTCGGAACCGCGGGCTTCGACGCCAGCTCCGCGTTCGGAACCGCGGGCTTCGACGCCAGCTCCGCGCTCGGAACCGCGGGCTTCGACGCCAGC
>SYKL01000434.1 GCA_005797785.1 Pseudomonadota bacterium
AACAAGCTCGCCGCAGTGACCACGCGAATTTTATTGTTCCATCGAATCGTTTCGGACATTTCCGCCTCGGACAATCCTCTTATCCGGTGCGGTGGCGGCGGGAACTTTTAGTCAATCGCTTTACTATGTGTGGGAGAGGGATCGAGCAAGAACCTCTCTACCACCGGGTTGACGATCTGAGGTTGCTCAATGTGAAAGCTGTGCCCCGCACTTGGAACGACGAACTTCTCCGCATTCGGTAGCTTCGCAACCAACACATCCGCATTCATCGGGTCCGTCATGGAATCCTCATCCCCGGTGATCACCAAAGTGCGATGCGAAATTCTCGGCAACCGATCGAAGGAATCGAACGCTTCGTAGGCCTCCCACTGCCGGGCAAACCCGATCGGATCCTGCGGGTGCCGGACCCGGCTCTTCGCAAATGCCCTCATCGAATTGGCGTTTTTCTCGCGGTATTCCCGACCGAACAAGCGAGGCACCAGCGTGTTGAGCCATTCCTCCTCGGTCGCGCCAACGCTACCGCGCAACAGCGGTTTTACAGGACCTTCCACGCGATGTTCCTCGCCAGCGGTCGTGCATCCCAAGATCAGTCGGCGTACGCGATTTGGCCAGTTTAGCGCCAGCTCTTGCGCGATCTTCCCGCCCATCGACACGCCCCAGACGTGCGCCGCCTCGATCCCCAATGTGTCCATCAATAAGACGGCATCTTCCGCCATTTCCCGCAGACTCGTCGGCCGATCCACCACGCCGGAACGGCCCGCGCCTCGGTTGTCGAAGGTGAGCACCCGAAATCTAGATTCAAAGTACGGGATTTGACGGAACCATCCCTCCTGCAATCCACCCAAACCGGTAATCAGCAGGAGTACTTCCGCTGATTCCGGCCCCGAAAGCCGGTAATTTAACGACAATTCCGACCGAATTTGAGCGTCTGGCATGGTGTTCTGTTAAACTGTTTGTCCTGGAGTGCCCAATGGAAACGGTCGAACACAACGGAACCCCTGTCGAAAGCACCATCCCCACGGATCGCTTTCGCCAAGCGACCACGAAGGCAAAAGAACTTGCGGCGTCCGCCCGGCACGCCGCGGAGGGTACCCCTCCGTGGGTTTGGGCGCTGATCGGCGGTGTGATTCTGCTCGCGGTTGGCCTGTTTGCGGCTGGTCAATACCGCGCTCGGCATCGCGATTGATTCGCCGAGGGATCACCTTCGTGGTGGTGGCCGCCGCAAGCTGCGCCGCCTCCTTGTGGTGGTTGTACGACGGCGATTGGGCGACGGTGGCCACCGACGCCGGCAAGCTCGGCGAGCAGGTGGGCTCCTGGGACGCGGATCAGCTCGCGAAGACCGCCGGATTTTCCGAGCCGTCCGGCGTTCCTGTCGAACCATCCGAAGTTCCCGCCGAACCTGCACCCGAAACGTCTAGCGAATAGCCCGACTCCTGCGGCGGTCGATCGAAGTCGCTCGCAACGCGGCCTGCAGGCCTCGCGACGGCGCAATCGGGCCGCCCGGGGCCCGTTACCGCATCGGCGCTCTAGGCGTTGACTCGAACCATTGGAAAGTGCTCCTGCACCCGGTCGATAAGCTCGACGTCCAGGGTGTACAACGGCGCATGCGTCGAGAGCGCCAGCGTTACATAAATAGCATCGGACGCCCGGAGTTTGGCACGGGACGCCACCTCCACCGAACGCTCGAGCAGCGAGGCATCGATCGCGTACGGATGGAATTTTGGACCGCGCACCAAGGCGTCGACGGTGTCCAACAACTCTCGATGTTCGCCCCTTCTGGACAAGGCAGCCAACACCTCCAACCGAAAGATCGCTGGCACCCCAAACGGAATATGCCCTGGAGGACCGTTGAAAAGCTCCAGGGCACGCAAATGATGACGCTCGGTCGGCGAGACCGCTGCAACAAATACCGACGCGTCGAGAACCGGGCTCATCGTCGGCCCTCACCCACAAGTTCTACCGCGTCGAACTCCGAGGCGGGACGCTCCAAGTGACTCAGGCTGCGCATGAGCACCCTCATTGTCGCCACTTCGGCATCGCTTAGTTCCCGAGGCGCCGAATCCATCGGAACGATCCGCGCCGCGGGCTCCCCGTCCACGGTGATGATCGTCTCCTGACCTTGGGTTCGCGCCGTTCGGACCACCTCAGACAGGCGCGCCTTGACCTCAGACAAGCTGTATGCAGCGCCCATTCGCCCTCCCCTGACCATCCTAGTCCGATAGGACTACAAAGGACAGACCTTTTATGCGAACAGCGCTCAATTGGAATATGAGTCCATCGGAAGACAGGAACAAACGAGATTCCGGTCCCCATACACATTGTCCACCCGTCGCACGGACGGCCAGAACTTGAACGCCCGCGCATGCTGCGACGGAAAGGCCGCCTGCTGCCTCGAATACGAATGTTCCCACTGATCCGCGCACACCATCTCGGACGTATGAGGCGCATTTTTCAGCGCGTTATCAACGCGATCGGAAGCGCCGGTCTCCACTGCGCGGATCTCTTCTCGAATCGCCAACATCGCCTCAATGAACCGATCCAACTCCGCTTGCGACTCGCTCTCGGTGGGTTCCACCATCAGCGTTCCGGCAACCGGAAAACTGAGCGTCGGGGCGTGAAAACCATAGTCCATCAGCCGCTTTGCCACATCTTCCGCCTCCACACCGGAAGCCGCCTTCAACGGTCGAAGGTCCAGAATGCACTCGTGCGCGACC
>SYKL01000435.1 GCA_005797785.1 Pseudomonadota bacterium
AAACGTCCAAAACCTGGCCTTCGAGAAGGGGCTCGTTGGTGCATGCGGTGAGCATCATCGAAGTGAACAGGACGCGGAACATGGGTTCCTCTGGGACGCGATGCCCACACTGTATCCGGCTTTGTGGTTCGTTCACAGGCGGCCTGTTGGGGGTCCGAGGGATTTGTGCGCGACGGACCTTTCGGATCATCGAAAAATGGAGGCGCATTTGGCACCGTTCCGGTGTGCGCGCCCGGCGAGCGTCAGGGGCGTTCCTCGGGATTGAGCGTACCTCGGATTGGTAACAGGCTAATCTGACCGTCTTTAGCGAGTTTTTCGACAAGGCGGTATCCGATGCGGGTGAGATCCAGCAAACCGCGTAAACGCTTCAACATGAAAGTGACCTCGCGGTCGTCGGGAACCTGCGCGTTCGCCTCCTCAAGCACCGCCACCGCTCGAGAGAATCGGTCGACGGCGCGCTCCACCATCCGCAATTCGCGTTCTCGGATGATGCGCCGAATAATGGCCCAGATGTCGGTCTCAGCCTGATAATGACGCTTCCTGTCCCCGGTGAGAGGGTCACGGGACACCAAACCCCATTGCATGAGCTCAGTGAGCGACATCGACACCGCTCCAGCCGAAAGCTTCGTTTGCTCCGCAATGGTATCCGCACTCATGGATGCGCTGGACAAGTACAGCAGCGTCCAGATTCGACCCATGGACCCCTTAAAACCCCAAAAATCAATGATCTCGGCCATCGTTTCGGAGGCGAGAGCGATGGCGCGTTCGCGGGCTTCTTCGGTCGAAGGATGCATGCAGTTTCCGCGCGAGAGTGAGTCACATTCTCCCACACCCACAGTCTAACCTAACCCCCCTGGAAAAGTTCATCACTTATTTCAAAAATGATTGAAAATTCAAACGGCTGCGATAAGAACTGAGCAGAGAACCGGGGGTGAGCATGTCGATGCCATTGTCCGCAACGCTGCCTGGCGGCTCGGGACGCAGGTTTTCCCCGGCAGGGGTTCGCGCCGGTGCGCCGTTGAGCCGGATCCAAGGGGCAGACGATGCCCTGCGGTTGGTGGCGGTGCCGCTGGCTGAAGCCGAGCATACTTTGCTGGGTTTGGTCCATAGCGATGTAGCGGCGGTGCCGACCGTCGCCGGGTACCTCGCTGCCTCGGGTGGAAAGCGACTTCGACCGGCCCTTACGGCGTTAGGGGCGTTGACGATTGGTTTTGAGGGACGGCTACCGAAACTCATGTGCGTGGGCGAATTGATCCATCTCGGCTCCCTGCTTCATGACGACGTCGTGGATGAAGGGGAGCTTCGACGGGGCAAAGCCACCGCTCATCGCGTCTATGGGAATGCCGTGACCATTCTCACTGGCGACTTTTGTCTGGCGCGCGCGGTTTGGTTGGCGTCGGAAGAGGGCGGACATCTCGCCGTTACCGCGCTTGCGCGCGCGGTGACGGAGATGGCCGAGGGCGAAGTTTTGCAGTTGCAGCGGGAGGGGGATCTCTCGTGCGGTCGCGCTCAATACTTCGAAGTGATCAACAAGAAATCAGCGGCGTTGATCGCATGGAGTTGTGCGGCAGCGGCTTATGCCGCCGGGGATGCGCCGGCCGCGGCTGCCCTTGAAAAGTACGGAAGGGGCGTTGGAGTCGCGTTTCAGATCGCGGACGACATTCTCGACTACCATTCCGGCACCGGAAAAAACGAAGGGATCGACCTACAACAACGGAAGGTGACCCTCCCTTTGTTGTACGCCTTCGAGCACTTGCCGCAGCTGCGTGCCACTCTCGAGGAACGGCCGCTCGAAGCGGATGAGATCGATGGTTGGATAAGGCAAATCCGAGCTTGTGGTGCGCTGGAGCAAGCGCGCGCGGATGCTCGACGCGAAATTCAAGCGGCTTTGGAAGCCTTGGAGGAGTTGCCGGAGGGCCTCGGACGCGAAGCATTGGGCGTTCTTGGCGAACATCTTGTCGAGCGGGTGCGCTGATGCGCCTCGTGATCGGTGTAAGTGGGGCGTCGGGTGCTCCGTATGCGGCGAGAATGTTGTCCTTTCTCAGGGATCATGGCGCGGAACTGGGCATCGAAACCCACCTGATTTTTACCAAGACCGGCAGGCTGGTGTGGACCGATGAAGTGGGCGAAGAACCGGCATCGTATGGATTTCCGATGTGGAATCCGGGCGACATGACCGCCCCATTTGCATCGGGATCGGCGGGTTTTGACGCGATGGCGGTGGTTCCCTGTTCGGCCGGGCAATTGGCACGGATCTCGCAAGGCATGTCCACGGACCTGGTGGGGCGGGCGGCCGATGTCATGCTGAAAGAGCGCAAAAAGTTGGTGCTTGTACTCCGCGAAAGTCCATATTCTCTGGTTCATTTGCGCAACATGGTCGCAGTTACGGAGGCTGGAGCCGTTATCCTGCCTGCGAGCCCGTCTTTCTACAGTGGACCGAAAACGCTTGAACAACTTCTCGATACCGTCACCGCGAGGGTCTTTGATCAACTCGGGGTGAGCAATTCGCTCATGCCCCGTTGGCAGGGACGACACGCTGGAGGTCAGCCATGAACGCCGCAGAATTGTCGGAACGCCCGTTGTCGCGGGTCAGCGTCGATGCCCTGAAGTTGGCGGGTTTGGGGGATCTTCGTGAGAAGGTGGTCGCGCGAGAGCGCCTGACGTTTGAAGAGGGCGTTCGCCTGTTTGAATGCCGCGATGTGGCGGCGCTGGGCGCTTTGGCGAACCTGGTGCGGGAGCGGCTCCATGGCGATGCCACCTATTTCAACCGCAATGTGCACATCAATGCAACGAATGTTTGTGAAGCCAGTTGCATTTTCTGTAGCTTTGCACGGCTGAAAACGGGTGATCCTGAAGCCTATACGATGACTTTGGAGCAAGCGGTTGGTCGAGTGAAAGCATTGAAAGATACGTTTGTCACCGAGGTTCACATTGTCAACGGATTGAATCCGGACCTGCCGTTTGACTACTACACCGACCTGTTGCGGGCGATCAAACAGGAACGTCCAGACCTGCACATCAAGGGATTTACGGCAGTCGAAATCCACTACTATTCCGAAAAGTACGGAATGACCTATGAACAGGTGCTCACCCGCTTTGTGGAAGCCGGTCTGGGTTCGCTTCCCGGCGGCGGTGACGAGATTTTTGCCCCTCGAGCGCGGAAAAAGCTATGCGGCGACAAGGTGGACGGCGACGGCTGGTTGGAAGTGCACCGCACCGCCCATCGCTTGGGACTCCGGTCCAACGCCACGATGCTGTTTGGCAGCATTGAGAAAACCGAAGAACGGGTCGATCACCTGCTTCGGTTGCGGGCGCTTCAGGACGAAACCGGCGGATTCCAGACGTTCATCCCATTGAAATTTCATAATGGAAACAATCGATTGCAGCGGTTGCCCGATCCGACCGGATTCGATTGCTTGCGTACGCTCGCAGTCAGCCGATTGATGCTTGATAATATCCTTCACATCAAGGCCTACTGGCCGATGCTCGGCGAAAAGCTTGCACAGGTGAGCCAGAGTTTTGGCGTGAACGACCTCG
>SYKL01000436.1 GCA_005797785.1 Pseudomonadota bacterium
TCCATTCTGATCGATGAAGCCCGTACGCCGTTGATTATCTCGGGGCCCGCAGAAGCCTCGGTAGAACTCTATTCTCTCGTCGACGGCATCACCCCGTTGTTGCAGGTCGAAGTCGATTTCTCCATCGACGAAAAGAGCAAGAATGCAACGTTGACCGAGCAAGGCGTTCACAAGGTGGAGCAGAAGCTCGGTATCGACAATCTTTTCGACCCTCGACAGCAAGAGTTGCTGCACCACACCATGCAGTCCCTCAAGGCCCACCACCTGTACAAACGCGACAAGGACTATGTCGTAGAAAACGGCAAGGTGGTCATTGTCGACGAATTCCGCGGCCGAAAAATGGAAGGACGGCGCTGGTCCGACGGTCTGCACCAAGCCATCGAAGCGAAAGAAAAGGTGCGTATCGAGCCTGAGAGCCAAGTTTACGCGACCATCACCTTCCAAAATTACTTCCGCATGTACGCCAAGTTGGCGGGCATGACCGGTACCGCTGACACCGAAGCCGCCGAATTCGCTTCCATCTACAAACTTGACACCGTTGTCATCCCGACAAACCGCCCGGTGCAACGCAAAGATTTCGAGGACATCGTCTACAAGACCCAGATGGAGAAATTCCGCGCGGTCATGCAGGACATCGTCGAATGCAACAAGCGCGGGCAGCCCGTTTTGGTCGGTACCACCTCGGTAGAGAAGAGCGAAATCCTCTCCGAACTCCTCCGCCGGAATTCGATCAAACACGAAGTGTTGAACGCCAAACAACACGCTCGCGAGGCGCAAATCATCGCGCAGGCGGGTCGGTTGGGCGGAGTGGTGATCTCGACGAACATGGCGGGTCGCGGCACTGACATCAAATTGGGCGGTAATCCGGACGATCTGGCGCGTGAGTGGGCAGACCCCGTCAACGATCCGGCGGGATTTGAGGTCGCCCTGGTGAAAGCCAAGGAGCAATGTGCAGAAGAAGCCGCGGCGGTGCGTGCTGCCGGTGGCCTGCATATTATCGGCACCGAACGCCACGAATCCCGACGCGTCGACAATCAGCTTCGCGGTCGCTCCGGTCGACAAGGAGATCCCGGTTCTTCCCGGTTCTTCCTCTCCCTGGAAGACGATCTTCTCCGGATGTTCGGCTCCGACAAGATCACCGTTTGGATGGAGCGAATGGGCCTCAAGGACGATGAGCCCATCGAGCACCGGTGGATCACCGGCAGTATCGAAAACGCCCAAAAGAAGGTGGAAGGCGTCCACTTCCAGTCGCGAAAAAACGTGCTGGAATACGACGATGTGATGAACTACCAGCGAAAAGCCATTTACGACCTTCGTAAACGTGCACTCGCTGGCGAAGGAATCATGGATATGGTCCATGAAGCCATCGAAAACGTCCTCGACGACCTGATTGCCGAGTGCTTCGACGAGGCGGCCAACCCCGAACAATGGGATCTCGCCGACTTCCGGAAGCGTTTCCAGCAAGTGTTCCTGATCGAATGGCCGGACACCGACGCCGGCATTCGCGACCATTCCCGTGCGGAATTGCGTGAGCGCATGCTCGCCGAGACCCGCGCCGGCCTGGAAGAGCGTCTCGCCGTCCTCGGAGAAGAGCGTTTCAAAGCGCTCGCTCGCAATGCCCTGCTGAGAGACACCGACTCGTTGTGGAAGGACCACCTTCTCGCGATCGATCGCCTTCGCCAGAGCATTGGACTCCGCGGGTATGGACAGCGAAACCCCCTTTTGGAGTACAAGAAGGAAGCCTTCAACATGTTCATGTTGATGTCGGCCCTGCGGGATGAGTCCGTACTTCAGAAGTTGTTCCAGATCTCCACGGTTCCGGTCGAAGCCGGGCCCCGCGAAGTTCAAATGCCTGAATTCATGGAAGAAGAGGATGAAGGCCGGCCATCTGCCATTCTCCCGACCCAAGGGTTCCGGCCGATCCCTCGAATTCCCGCGCCCGCTGCAGCCGCACCGGCAGCTCCGCCACGGCGGCCCATGGCCGGCGATGAAGCTCGCGCTTTCGCGCTGGCGATGGGCCTACGGAAAAATGATCCCTGCCCTTGCGGCAGCGGCCTCAAGTTCAAAAAGTGCTGCGGAACGAATCTTCCGGACGCTGACACCAGCGCTGCGCCTCCCGCTGAGACTCCGCCGGGGGAGTTTCCGATCGAGCCTTAGGACGTAGAGGGTTCAGCAATGAACCTTCAAACCGTCTTTCAAACGCGGTATCCGCCCCTTACCCTGGACGACCTGTTGGTGTCGGCCCAACGACCGGATGGGGCGGAGCTGTTGGCCTTCGCGAACGCGTACGAAGGCGGATTTTCCACCTGCGCACGCGTGGAGTCCCGATTTTTCCTGACCCAACTTCGCGAGCATTTTCACCGCGGGGCAGCGCCTGAAGAAGCGATCGACAAGTCGCTATCCCGCTTTTTCCAGCAGTTCCCGAGTGCGCCCGACGCGGACTCCGACGTTTTCGCCTATGACCCAACACTCTCGTTCGTCGCTGTCTGGCGTATCAACGGTGAATTTCGGGCCGCGGCCCTCGGCGGCGAAGTCGCGCGTGTGTGGAAGGCCAAAGCGCTGTTGGCGACCTTTCCTCCCGAGGAACAACGGATGCTTCGGCTTCCTGGTGGCAGCGCTCTCATTAAAAAATCGGCCGGACGCGATCGACGCGATCCCATCGCCTGGACCACGCTTCCACCCGGGGAGCGACTGGAGATTTTAAGCTTCCGACTCGCCGAAGTTTTGGGCGACGGCCCGTCGCCACAGTCCGTGAACGACCTACCGCAGAGCGATCACATCTTTGTGGCGTGCGCGACCTGGACTATACCCTAAGGCCCTGCCCACCGGACAGCCGGTCCTTCCACGGCAATAGCGCAGCCGCGACATCCCCACGCACGAAGGCCCGGGTCTGCTCTGGAGCGCGACCCACGAAAGTGCGCGGATCGAGCAACGAATCCAGCACTGCGTGAATTGGCGCAAAAAACCGATCCCCGCGGATGCGATCCAGAAGATCGTTGTCCGCACCTTCGTTTTTCACTCGGCTCGCCGCCGCCTGACTGTGCACGCGGATCGATTCATGAACTTCCTGGCGATCCGCCCCGGCCCGAACCATCGCCATGATCACATTTTCGGTCGCCATAAACGGCAGTTCTGCTGCCGTATGGCGCTCCACCACCTTCGGATAAACCACGAGCCCGCCCGTCACATCGAGCAAAGTCTCCAACATGCCATCAGCCGAAAGAAACGCTTCCGCGATAGCGATCCGCCGGACAGCGGAGTCGTCCAACGTCCGCTCCATCCACTGAGTCGCCGCCGTCGCGGCAGTATCCGCCGGTAACGTCATCAAATGACGAGCCAACGAACAGATACGCTCCGACCGCATCGGATTGCGCTTGTACGCCATCGCCGAGGATCCAATCTGCTTCTTTTCAAACGGCTCTTCGATCTCTTTCAAATGCGCCAGCAAGCGCAAATCGGTCGCCAGTTTATGAGCGGACACCCCCAGAGATCCCAAGGCCGACAAGATTTCGTGGTCCACTTTGCGGGAATAGGTCTGGCCGGTCACCGGATAAGACTGCTCAAACCCAAACGCCTGGGCGACCGCACGATCCAGCGCTTCCACCTTGCCGTGATCCCCATCGAACAAGGTAAGAAAACTCGCCTGAGTGCCTGTCGTCCCCTTCGTTCCGCGGAACTTCAGCCAGCCTCGGAGGCGCTGAAGGTTCTCGAGATCCATCAACAGATCCGCGATCCACAGGGTCGCCCGTTTGCCTACGGTGGTCAATTGTGCGGGTTGAAAGTGCGTGAATCCCAGCGTCGGTTGATCTGCCCACCGCTCCGCAAACTCCGCCAAACGCGAAATCGCACCCGCTAACTTCGGCAACAACAGGTCCAGCGCCGATCGCATCACGATCAGGTCCGTATTGTCGCCGACATAACAGGAAGTGGCTCCCAAATGGAGGATTGGACGAGCTTCCGGCGCCAAATCCCCGAGGGCGTGCACATGTGCCATCACGTCGTGGCGAAGCTCTCGTTCGTATTTCGCCGCTGCCTCAAAATTGATGTCGTCCAAATGTGCTTCGATCGAAGCAATCTGCGCATCCGAAATCGGAAGGCCCAGCGATTGTTCCGCTCGAGCGAGCGCCAGCCACAGGCGTCGCCACGTACGAAACTTGTGTTCATCGGAGAACAACGCCGACATTTCATGGGTGGCGTAGCGTTCGACCAGGGGGGAAACATACCGGCTTCGATCGTTCATGCCGCGCCGTTAACGCGCCGCTGACCTCGGGCCAAGTAGTAAAGCTCTTTACTTCTTTCCGAGAATGTCGAGCAGGCCCAGCCCAGCAAAATCCAGCTCTAACCCAACCGTTGTCCAGGGCTCCACCGTATCCGGTACACCGAACATCAACCGTTGCGAGGCCGTCACGCCCACGCCCACCGGCCCCAACTGAAAATGAAGGAAAGCGCCAGGTTCCACGTAGCCAAGCGGCTTCTTCCAGCCCGTGCCAGTGGAACCCTCCATCACAAATTGGCCACCTCCGTACAACAAGGGTCCCACATCCGCGAGAAAAGTAAAATTGGAGCGTCCCAACGCCGGCGCCTTCTTCTTTTTCTTCTTCCCAGCCACCTTGGGCCGGGAGTGCCACACATTGTGGGAAAACCTTACTCCACCATAGACTCCGCCCAACCGCGTACTCGACGAAAGGCCGTCCCGCGCCGACCCGGAATAGGCGTAGCCCGCCTCCACCGCATTCCAGCCAAGCTCCGGAGTCAGCACCCAAAGTGGCTTTTTCTTGGTAAGAAAAATGGGAAGCTGCACAAACACGCCGACCCCAACCCCGGTGCCGGCCTTGGGGATATCCATCGCGAAATGGCCATTCACCCCCATCGATGGAGGCTGAACACCCACCGCAGGA
>SYKL01000437.1 GCA_005797785.1 Pseudomonadota bacterium
GTGCCCACGGCGACGGCCAACCCTAAACAGGCGACGGCCCAAAGTTTTCGGCCCTCTTTCAAGGCCCAACACACCCACCACGACCCCAACAGGGCCGCTGCAGCAGCCGAAAACCTGCCCGCAAGCGCCACCATCAAAATGGTGTTGAGCGGGATGAACACAAAGTGCCCGACCCGCGCCACCCAGGTCGTGTGAAAGATCTCATTCAACCACGCTTGGTACCACAGACTGGTGTTGGTCACATTGGTGCTGGGGACCACGGTGAAGATGGAAAGCCATCGCGAAAAACCGCGGTCTTCCTCCGGCGCCGGCGCGAACAGCCATCCCGCCCACTTCACCCAAAACCACTGCTCTGCGGTGGGCTCCACCCAAATCTCCGCTTCAATGCCATCGATCCGATGCAGGCTCATGACTCTCTCCACGATGCAGCGTGCAACACCAACGCCACCACCCAAGCCGCCCCCATGAAGGATTTCAGGCTCAGATAGGCGGTATTTTGGAACCAGGTCTGATCAATCCAATAAAACACCGGCCCGATCGCCAGCTGCAGCGCCAACAACGCCGTTAAAAAGCGACGGTCTCGCCAAGACAATGCGATCCATCCCAGCTGAAACAGCCCGGCCAGGAGGGAAAACGCCCCAATGCGGCGCATGGCCGCTTCCACGGCCGCGCTAAGATCGCCTTCCAAAGCGCCAAGGCCCGCCCATAGCGTGTCATCGCCTGCCATCCGCCAGGGCTCCGCAGACCACAGCATTTGCGCCCCGATCACCACATCGTACGCCGCAATACACGCCAAGAGCGCCGCAGCCACTCCTCGCGCTATCCGCCTTCCCGTTCCGCTGACGTTCGTCGATGACATTCGTCAGCGATTATCGATTCCGCACCCGGATTGCAACGGCCGCGTTCCACGGATCCAAAAGAAAAAGGGAAACCTTCGGTTTCCCTTCGTCTCCACTCCCTCAACTAGTCAATCACTTGACTAGTTATGCGCCGCACTGCTCGACATAATCGCTGCAGCAATCGCCATAGTATTCGCACTCGCCGTCGCAGTAGCAGCTGGCGTCGATCGAGGTGCCGCCACACGCGTTCGCGCAGCTCGCTTCATTCACCGGCGCGCCAGGCTCACAATCGCCGTAGCACACCTGCGGGCAGGACATGTCGGGAGGACATTCCGGCATCAAGCACTCGGACTGATCGCAGTGCGCTTCGGCAGGACAATCGTCGTTTCCGAGGCAGTACTGGATTTCGGATTCCACGGTGTCAAACACCTGGCTCACTTCCAGATACTTGCGGTTGCCATCCTTCTTGATGATTCCGGAGGTCACAAGACCGGTTTCGTAAACAGAGGTGATAGTGGCGTCCAACTCCTCAGGGGCGAGCGCCAGCCGCGAAAAGTCGACGTCCGTCAACGCTTTGACCTCGTTGGAATTCAGCTTGGTGGTCTGCAACGATGGGCAAGGCGTGGTGATGCACACAATGCCGCTCGAAGCGAGCAGATAGTGCGTACCCGTCGGAGCCGCATCGGTACGGCGCTCAAACGCCTTGTAGCCGGTCAACTTCGCAGAATTGTAGCCGACATCCGTGTATTCGCCGGAAACCAACACAGTTCCAGCCAATACACCGTAGCCCACTTGTTCGTTCTGCAGTGCAGGCAATTCCAGCGCGGACAGATCGATCTCGGAAACATAGCAATCTGCGGCTTTCGTCCCGTCAAAACAGGTGGTCTTCGTCTTATTGACGGCCTTCACGTACCAACCACCGCACATCGGAGCCATGCATTTGCGCTCATCGTGCCGAGTCACCACGTAGATGGTGTCGCCCTCGTAGCGCCCGGCCGAGCCCGCCGTGGTTGCGGAACCGGCTTCGGTGTCGCATCCAAACAACTGAGAAAATGCCGCAACGGCCGAGAAAATTCGAACGAAACCCATACGCGCCTCCAAATTCAGGCCCGCATTATCCGATTGTCAACAAACTGCAACAAACCGCAAGACACTCTAAAAAGGGCCGCACACTGTCCCTGAACCCCAGAGCGCACACCCTCGGTGTTTGACGGGACGAATTTCGTCCCGTACCATCGACGCCACACCGCAAAGTCTATTTTTCTGCTTTGGGAGTTAACATGTGGGCATTCCTGATCAGCCTCCGCCTGGCCGCTGCGGTCGAAGGTTTAAGCCTCGACCAATGGGGAATGCCGCTCCTGTTTGGAGACCAGCTTCTCGAATGCCCCAACAATCAGCACGATGGTCGCTACATTCGCACCACCGGAACCACTAAAATCAAGGGTTACTGCGAGAGCGGAGTGGCCGTCGGCAAATGGTCCGCCACCTCCGAGGATGGCTTCAATTGGAAAGGCACCCTCGACAACGGCCGGTTCGTTGGGACCTTTAAGAGCTGGTACCCCAATGGCGAACGCCGGGCCAAGGGCAAGTACGAAGCCGGAAAGCGCATCGGCACCTGGAAATACTGGCATGACAACGGAAGCCTCTCTGGCCAAGGAGTCTGGACGGACGGCAAAGAATCTGGCTGTTGGGAGGCCTACTATAAGAATGGCGAGCGGGCGTGGGCGGGCGCCTACGTCGACGGCGAAAAGGTCGGCCGATGGTTGAACTGGACCGCCGGAGGAAAGGAAAAGCAGGTTTATGGCGGCGAACCCACCCAGGGAGCGTGTTGGTGGATCCTCTGGTAGCCCATTACTGAGTTTCCGCGCCCGGTGACATGGGGCATAAACGACGCAGGAGTTCCGATGCGAAAAGTCCTCGCGTTTGTATTTGCGCTTGGTTGCACCACCCCGCCCATCGACGACGGAGAATGCCCCGCGGAAGTCCTGTTCGGCCGCCCCTCGGAGGCGACCGGGCTTTCCGGCGAACAATGCCAACCTCGGTGCTCCGACTGCGGGGAAGTGGTCTGGGAAGCCCCCGAAATTGCCAGTGAGGAGGTCGAGGCCTGGTTGGAATGGGAGCTGGTCGATCCGCCCGCACGCCTGGACGAGGACCCTTATTCCACCCTCTCTCCCACGGAGATTCCTCCCGACGCGGTCTGCGGAATGCTGCCCGAATCGGATGGATCGCGACGTTATCGCCTGGTGAACTACGCTTCCGCCGCAGCGGCCGAGGCGGCCGGAGCCTTCGTCACTCACACAGGCACCTGCGGATTGTGCTCCTCCCTCGAGGACTTGGTCGTGTATGCCACGAACAACGACCTGACCGCACCGGTTCGAGACTGCGGCATCGAGCACTTTTTTGGCACCAAAGATGAGCACGTCGCGTGCCTTGAAACGCTTGGTTTTACGGGCGCATGCGCCGACATCTGGTACTACAACACCGTACACACGCGCGAAGTCTGCCAAACTGAGTGTATTAGCGGCTTTGACGACCCCTACAACAACCCCGATGGATCCCTCAACGAATGCCTACACTGCGACGAAGTCCACAGTGGGCCGGTGTTCAAAGCGGTCGCCGGCCGCACCCGCCGCAACACCGGCCTTCCGAACGCCATGTGCCGGCCGTGTTCAGAAGTACACCCTTTGGAACACAACTATCCAAACTAGTCAACCACTTGACGATTCCGACATGGCGACGAGCTGCTTGACGGTATTCCAATTGCGAATGGTCACAGAAACGCCCAATTGGCGCTCAATGTAGTCATTCGTGAATTTGCTTTTGCCGACGCCGTTTGGAAGGTGAAGGTAGAGTTCCCGCCCCAACAGGGTAAATCCATCCCCAGGTGAGCGCGCCAGATCAAGCGTTGCCCCTGCCTTTGGTACGCCACTCAAGCATCCAATGTGAACTTGGCCTGGGTCCACTCGTGCCGCTAAATAGGGGTTGTTCCTCGCCAACAACCGCCACTGCTCGGCCGTGCGCACGATCACCGGAACCGAAAACCCGAAATCCTCGGCGATCGCCCGTTCCAAGGCGGAGACGATCTCCGCCTCCCGGCCTGAGGCCGTAAAGGCCACATTTCCGCTCTGAATGTACGTCTGCACATCCGTGTAGCCCAAGCGCTCGAAAGTGCCGACCAACGCCTTCATCGGTACCTTGTTGTGTCCACCGACGTTGATCGCTCGCAACAGGGCAATTTGCCTCATGGCGTCCTCCGTACGCGAGTTTCACCGCGAATAAAATCGCTCCCACCCTTTCGGCGCCGGGTGCCGCTCTCGATAGGTCGCCCTCCCGGCCGACGAAACCCCGCGCCAAAAGTTACTAAACTCAATCATCACGCCTTCACCGCCACCCATTCGCCAGCCGATGGATCCGTACGGAATGTCCGGACACGCGATCCAAGGCGGCGGGGGCGCATCGGCCAATTCGTCATAGGGACCATTCTTGGTCAGTTCCGAGCGAACGTCCATCCATAGACGACCTAGGTGGTTCAGGCCAGAACCGTCCCCGCCGTTCCCCCAAAATGCGTCTTTTTTCGAGCGTTCCACAATGACAGCGTCGCCGGTACCCAACAAAACCTCGCGAACAGGGCCGTGTTGCTTCGCTTTGGCGAGCAGCCCCTCGCGCATGATGCCGAGCTTTACCTCTTCCCAGTCGCTGCGCAGAGGGTGTTCACGGCTTCGTCCCAGTTTCTTCGCTTCCGAAGGCGTTTTCGCCATCTGAATGGCGAACCGCAACTGGTAGTCCGCAAACTTCTGCCCTTGAAACCAATGTTCCACGGTCCTCCACGTCGTCCCTCGGCACACCACATCGTGCGCCGAGAAATTGGACAGACACCCGTAGGGTGCCTTCAACGACGAAAACTCGATGGTGTCCACGGGCGCTACCCCAAATTGTGAAACACGCTTTGAACGTCGTCATCCTGTTCGAGCTTGTCCACCAGCTCGAGCACTTCAGCGGCTTGTTCCTCCGACAACTCCAGCAGGTTGCCTGGAACGTGCTCGGTCGCCGCAGAAACCACGGTCAGGCCGCGCGCTTCGATCGCTGCTTGCATCGGCCCAAAGTTTGAAAATGCGCACCGAACCACCAATACTGGCTGCCCTTTGTCGCTCGTCCCCTCGCCCATGTCCTCGAGCCCATGATCGATCAGGTCGAGCTCCAACGACTCGGCGTCGACACCGGTTGGATCAAGGCGGAAAACGCCCATCTTTTGGAACATGAACGAAACGCTGCCGGTGGTGCCCAAAATGCCGCCCAGGCGCTTAAAGTGCGTACGCACATTTGCTACCGTGCGAACAGGATTATCCGTGGCCGTTTCAACGATGATCGCAATGCCGTGGGGAGCATACCCTTCGTACATCAGCTCCTGGTAGTCCTCCGAACCTCCGCCCAGCGCCTTCTTAATAGCGCTTTCGACCTTATCTTTCGGCATATTTGCCGCGCGTGCATTCTGAATCGCCCGGCGCAAGCTCGGGTTGGTATCGGGGTTTGGGCCACCCGACTTCACCGCAATCGCGATCTCCTTGCCCACCCGCGTGAACGCCTTGGCCATCCGGTCCCAACGCGCCATCATCGTGTGTTTTCGCGTCTCAAAAATGCGTCCCATAGTCCCGCCTCGTCCGAAGGGCCGCAGGATAACCCGTCCGTACCCGCGGACCAAGTAGTAAAGGCATTGACTATCTATCCCGCGCGCACTCCAGACTTCGCACTTGTAAACACCGGTGATACCCTCTCTTCGGTATCGTATGCCCGGAGGTCACCGATGCGAACTGTCCTGATTGGCCTGTTGCTCACCGGCTGTGGCAACCCCTCATCCGGTGAAGACACCGATTCGAGCGATACCAACGACAGCACCGACACCAATTTTCCCGCCGGCGAATTGGTCGCCTTCCCCGGTGCAGAAGGCTTTGGCGCCTA
>SYKL01000049.1 GCA_005797785.1 Pseudomonadota bacterium
CCGACGCCGAATCAGATTTCGCGAGATCGAAGCGATTTTCGGGCGACCGAGGCCGAGCTTTTGGAGGTGCCGACTGGAGCTCGGACCGAAGCGGGCGTTCAAGAGTGCATTCGAGTGGGGGTACAGTATTTGGAAGCTTGGTTGGGCGGATCCGGATGTGTTCCGCTCTACAACCTGATGGAGGACGCGGCGACCGCCGAGATTTCGCGGTCCCAGCTGTGGCAGTGGGTAAAACACTCGGCGAAGCTGGACGATGGGCGAGTGGTCGACTTGGAGTTGGTCCGCGCGGTGATCGCCCGGGAGATGGCGGAACTTCGCGAACGCCTCGGCGCCAAGCGCTTTGACGGCGGACATTTTGAGCGGGCGGTCGCATTGTTCGACGCGATGATCGCCGCCCCCGAGCTTCCCGACTTCCTGACGTTGAGCGCCTATCCCTACATCACCACCTTGGAGAGCCGATGATCCCGCACGAGACCGACTCCTTCTCCCACCCGCGTTGGACCGGGGTGACCCGCCCATACACCGAAGCGGATGTTCGAAGCCTACGACCAAGCCTGCGAATCGAGTACACTCTCGCGCAGCACGGTGCGGATCGGCTGTGGAAGCAGCTTCACGAGCTCCCGTTCGTGGCAGCGCTCGGCGCGTTGACGGGAAATCAAGCGATGAAACAGGTGAAAGCGGGTTTGAACGCGATCTACCTCTCGGGATGGCAGGTGGCGGCAGACGCGAACCTCGCCGGCCAAATGTACCCGGATCAGTCGTTGTATCCTGCGGATTCGGTGCCGGCGGTGGTGCGGCGCATCAACCGGACCCTGCAGCGGGCGTCCGAAATCGACAACAGCGAGGGGAAAGGCGGCTTTGATTGGTTTGCGCCGATTGTCGCGGACGCCGAAGCCGGCTTTGGCGGCCAACTCAACGCCTACGAACTGATGAAACAGATGATCGAAGCGGGCGCCGCCGGCGTGCATTTCGAAGATCAGTTGGCCTCCGAAAAGAAATGCGGGCATCTCGGCGGGAAAGTGTTGGTTCCCACCAACTACTTTGTGAAGACGCTGATTTCGGCGCGGTTGGCGGCGGACGTGATGGGCGTTCCCACCTTGATTGTGGCGCGGACGGATGCGCATGCGGCCACGCTGATCACTTCCGACACCGATCCGCGGGACCACAACTACATCCACCGGGATCAACGCACCTCCGAAGGATTCTTCCGGATCCAGGCGGGCATTGAGACGGCGATTCAGCGCGGTCTCGCGTATGCGCCTTATGCGGATCTGATCTGGTGCGAGACCAGCACGCCGGACATCGAGGAAGCACGCCGGTTTTCGGAGGGAATCCACGCGAAATTCCCAGGGAAATTGTTGGCGTACAATTGTTCGCCCTCGTTCAACTGGAAGAAGCACCTGACCGATGCCCAGATTGCGACATTCCAGAAAGATTTGGCCGCGCTCGGGTACAAATTCCAGTTCATTACGTTGGCGGGTTTCCACGCGTTGAACTATTCGATGTTCCACCTGGCAAAAGAGTACATGCATCGTCAGATGTCGGCGTACTCGGATCTGCAAGAAGCCGAGTTTGCGGCGGCGGCCGATGGGTATACGGCGGTGAAGCACCAACGGGAGGTTGGAACCGGGTATTTCGATCGGGTGAAGGACATTATCACCGGTGGGGATTCGGAGACGAAGGCGTTGGAGCATTCGACCGAGGCCGCGCAGTTTTAGTAAAGAGGTTTACTTTCCCTCGGGAGTTGACTCAGTTTGTCCCAATCGCCGGCGCTTTGGTCAAGGGTGGGCGATGCTCTCTTCCAATGGAGGGAACATGCATCAGCAAACTTGGACGGCGCGTGGATACGCTTTCTTACTGTTCTTTGGGTGTTCCGGGGATCCGGCGGCACCCAAAGAACACCACGGGGAAACGGACGAAGAAGGCTCGGATTCAGTCGATTCGGTCGATTCGGTCGATTCGATGGGTTCAACCGACTCCGCAGACACCGCGGACATTGATCCGGTCAACCAATTCCTCAATCCTTCGTTCGAAACGTGGACTTCCGCGAATGAACCGAACCAGACCCCCGACGACTGGGTGAACTTCTCCTCCGACGGCGGTCTCGCGTTTGATGCCGTTCCTGACTCCTGTTCCGCCGAACCCTCCACCGCGGCCGACGGAAACCGGTTCGCGCGGGCGTACAACGGCGAAGGCGTGTGCCAAACCCTCGAGACCGAGTCCAGCCAATCGTATCAAATCGCCTTCGAATACACCTCGATCAACGGGTGTTTTGGTGGACGGAGCAACTCCGAGTGGCAGGTATGGGTCGACGGGGAGATCGTACATACGACACCGGCCAACCTGAACAGTTGGACGTCGGCGGAAGTCGATTTCGTTGCTGCGTCGGGCACGACCGAGGTGTGTTTCCGAAAAACCACCGGTCAAGGCGGGCTAGACCAGCTTTCGGTGATGAGAGTCGACGACTAGCCGCATGGCTCATGCGGTCTGGGCGTTGGTGTCCGCCCGGGGCGCGAAATGGTAAAGCGTTTTACAATTTGGCCTGCGACTTTCCGAGGCAGGCCCAACGTCCGGCAGGTATGCTCGAACCGGAGGAGAGGATGAGCCGCCACTCCCGTATCGCCGCATTGATCGCCTTGCTTGCAGGACTGGGCTCTCCCACCGCGGCAGAAGCCCGCGATCGGGAACAGGTGTTCGTCGCTTTACAAGGCGGAATTCTCTTTGGCGGCCCTAAAGTGCGGTTTATCGATGGGATCGAGCTGGCGTACAACAAGGCCTACACCATCGACGAACCGTTCAACTACACCGTTGGCCCCTTCGGACGCCTGCTCGCCTACAAAGGAGGTGCGGAGGTCGCGCTGGGCGGGCGCACCGGATTCGCCATCGCCCCGGAGCTCTGGTTTGGCTACGTGCCCCGAGCGAGCCTGGAGCTGGAAACAGGCTTTGCGCTCCGTACTCACGGCGGTCTTGGTCTCGTGACCGGTGGACAGTTGGGGTTCCCGTTCGGTGCGCTCAACGGCGGCGGTGTTATCGATCTCGGAGGGCCAGAGGGAGTTATTGGTGTTGACCCTCGGTTAACGCTTGGGGTCAATTTCCCCGTGCTTGGCGAGAGCCAGGTGATTGCCGGCCGCCCCCTCCGAGGCTCCACCGGCCAAATGCGGCAATCGCCCGTGCTCACCCGAAGACTCCCCGTACCCGAAACCCACACTTGGTTGAAAGAAGGGCAGG
>SYKL01000438.1 GCA_005797785.1 Pseudomonadota bacterium
ACTATGATTGCTGGAAGCAAGCGCCGGCGTCCGCCGCTCATGCCGATCCGGCGGTTCTATTGAAAGAGATCATTGCGAATCTGATGGCCGCTTCAGACAATGGGATTCGGCTGATCAAGGCGACGGTGGCGCCCATCGAGCGGAGTCGGTCAAGCTTCTTTACTAAATCGGCGCCGATGCGCCGGGTGTGGGCGCTACCAGGGTATCGGCAAAATACAAGTACAACGGGTCCTTTTCGGCGGGCGGTCTCCAACTCGAACGGATCTCCGTGGATGTCCTCGGCGCGGAAAAGTGGAGCATAGAACGTGCTCACTTCCACACCAAAAACCAGTCCGTCAGCCGAGCGGCGATCCACCCCGCGGTGATCACCGGTGCGAACGGCATGTAGGTGAGTTTGTCGTCGGCGGTGGTTTCCCCGGCGCGGGTGCGAAGGAAGGTCGCAATCGCGTGGTGTAGCCGTCCCTTAGCAAGCAAGAAGGATAGCCCGACGGGGATGAGCAATACGAACTGCCAGAGCGTCGTCTCCAACATGTCGCTCCAACCTACCAATGCGCCTAGCCCGATCATCAATTTTGCATCACCACCCTTGACGACGCCCAGCTGCCACAACAGGAAATGCAGTGTAAAAGCCGAAGAAAATCCGAAAAGCGCCACTTTCCACTGGCCCAAGGCTACGTGCAAGACGATGCCCACCACCACCAGGGCCAAATTAAGCACATTTGGGATCTTCCATCGGGTGAGGTCGGTGTAGCAGGCGATGCCAAGGCCGATCGCCAGTGCGATTTCCGGGACAGACAGGGGGGCGAGATTCATTCCGCTTCCTTCGCTTCTTTTGGGGCGGGGTTGTCGTCCAAACCGAGCGCGTGCTCTCCGGCGGTGATCGCTCGACCGAGCGGCGGCGCCAACCGATGCGCTCCGAACGTTACCACGAGCCACGCTGTCAGCAGGACCGCCGTCGCGAACTTTGCACCGTAGCGCGGGGGTCCTGGAGGCATGGGCCGCGGATCGGATCGCTGCCGGGCCGACGATGCGATAGGCTGGTCCATCTAAAGTCCCTTCGAGTGAAGCCCTTGGCGAAAAACGCCGTCCAGACATTCGGCAAGTACCAGATCCTGGAGCGTATCGCGACCGGGGGCATGGCGGAGATTTATAAGGCCCGGCTGGAGAGTATCGGAGGTTTCCAGCGCACTTTCGCGATCAAACGGATCCTGCCGCACCTCTCCCAAAATGCCGACTATGTGGCCATGTTGGTCGACGAGGCCAAAGTCGCGGGTCTGTTGACCCACGCAAACATTGTTCAGATCCTGGATTTAGGGCAGATCGACGGAATTTGGTACATCGCGATGGAGTATGTCGATGGCCGCGACCTCGGCGATGTGCTCAAACATGCCGCAAGCAAGGGCATTGTGCTGCCGGTCCCGCATGCGGTGTACATCACTTTGGAATTGCTGAAGGGTTTGGAATACGCCCACCAACGCCAGGTGATGCGCGGTGGCCGCCCCGTTCCGCTGAACATCATTCACCGGGACATTTCGCCCCCAAACATTCTCCTCTCGTTCCAAGGGGAGGTGAAACTCACCGATTTTGGAATTGCGCGCGCAAGCCACAAGGCGTTGGAGACCCACTCCGGGATCATCAAGGGCCGTTTCGACTACATGAGCCCCGAGCAGGCGGCGGCTGCAAAAGACCTCGACCAACGCTCGGATCTTTTCTCCGTTGGTGTGGTCCTGTACGAAATGCTGACGGGCGAGCATCCCTTTCGTTCCGAGAGCGAGTTTGGCACCTTGGACAAGATCCGGTCGGGGCGGTACGTCCCCGTCTCTGCCAAAAATCCGGAAATCCCCTTCGTTTTAGAGACGATTGTGGATCGCGCACTGCGCCCCGACCGCAACGAGCGCTATGCCAACGCCACCGCATTTAAGGAGGCCCTGGATAAATTTTTCCATGATTCGGGCTTTATTTTCACCCACAGCACCCTGTCTGGGTACGCACGGAGCCTGTACCCCGAGCTGAGAGGGGGAGCGAGCAATTCGATACCTCCCGTTCTAGACTTTCCAACTGACTTTCAGGAGGGAGACGAGTCCCCCACGACGGTCACCAATCCCAAGCTCGACGATGACGGCCCCACCAACCATACGGCCCGAAGTATTCCCAAGCCGACGCCGCTTTCTGTCAGCGACTTTCCAGCGTACACCAAGTCGGCTCAGTACGGCGACGAACAACCCACCGTCGTACGCCGTATTCCGCACGTGGCCAAGGACGACACCAGCCCGACGAACGGCACCACCAGCGACACCTCGCCGCGCCCGGTGACGACGCCGCCCGAAGCAGAGCAGTATCCTCCGCCCATTCCCGTGACCGGGCGCACAGGCGTGGTGCCCTTGGAGCGGGAAGCGGAGCCGCGTTGGCTGTGGCCGCTGGTAGGTGCAGCCACGTTTATGATCGGGTTATTCCTCGGCCTTGGCGTTGGTTTTGCGATTGCCACCCTGGGCGATATGTCTTCGAATGCTTCGGTTCTTGTGAATGCTCCCGTGGGAGCTACCGTATTACTGGATGGTCGGGTGATCGTTGCCGAGACGCCCGTGGAGCCCGGCACTCACACCGTGCGTATCGAAATCACGGGCAAACCTACTTTTGAGCATACCGTGACCTTACATGCGGGTGAAACCCGGTTCATCAACTACACGGCGGCTGGCGCGCCATGACGACCGAGCCTTCCCGCAGTCCGGGCTCCTTGGCGATCGCGGCGTTTCAGGGCCTGCGGCCTAAGCAATGGACCAAGAACGGCCTGCTGTTTGCGGCGCTGATCTTCTCGGGCCACTTTCTGACCTTAGACGATGTACTAAAA
>SYKL01000439.1 GCA_005797785.1 Pseudomonadota bacterium
ACATTTTGTCGATCTCGTCCAGCAACATCACCGGGTCGACACGTCCGGCGCGTTTCATGGCGTGGAGGATCTTCCCCGGCATTGCCCCAATGTAGGTGCGCCGATGCCCCCGGATTTCCGCCTCGTCGCGAACACCCCCCAACGCAATGCGCGCAAATGGCCTTCCCATGGCGCGCGCCATCGAACGGGCCAGAGAGGTCTTCCCAACCCCCGGCGGCCCCACAAGGCACAGGATCGGGCCACGGATGCGATCGACCATGGCCGCCACTGCCATGTACTCGACGATCCGCTCCTTCACTTTGTGAATGCCGTGATGGTCCTCGTCCAACACCCGGACCGCGGTGTCCACCAACGCTGCGCCTTCGACCGTGCGGGGGCTCTTTTCCACCCAGGGAAGCGCCAGAATCCAGTCCAAATAACTCCGAACCACCGTCGCTTCCGCGCTCATGAGGTTCATCTGTGAGAGTTTGCGCAATTCCCGCTGGGCTCGGTCTCGAACGGGGTCCGGCATCGGTTTAGCTGCCAACTGCTGGGCAAGTTCCTCTAGTTCCGTTCGTCCTTCCTTGTCGCCCATCTCTTTTTGGATGGCCTTGACCTGGTCGTTCAGCCAGTCCTCGCGTTGATTTGCCTCACGTTCTCGCTTTACGCGCGTTTTAAGCTTCTTTTCTACCTGAAGAAACTCGATTTCATTCAGAAGGGTCTTGTAAACGCGCTCCAGCCGCTGGCCCACGTCCACCATTTCCAGGAGTTCCTGGCGCTCGTGGAGCTTGTATTGCAGCGGTAAAATCAGCGTATCGGCAAGACGATCCGGGTCCTCTAGCGCATTCACCTGCAGCAGCATTTCAGGCGGCACCGCGCGATTGAGCTTTACATACCGTTCAAAGGTACTTTTCAGGGTCCGCGCCAAGGCCTGAACTTCCACGGTGGGCGAGGACACCGGCGCAAACTCCTCGATCTCCGCCTCAAAATACTCGCCATTGTCCAGGATTCGAACGATCCGGGCGCGCCGCCGACCCTCCACCACCACGCGGGTGGAGCCGTCGGGAATCTTCAAAGTTTGCTCGACCGTCGCGATGGTTCCGACCAAGAACAGATCGTCCGGACCTGGATCCGCCTTGTCCGCCAGTTTCTGCGTCACAAGAAAGAGCTCTCGGGCGCCTTTCGCAACGCCCGCCAACGCAGAAATCGAGCGCGGACGCCCAACGATCAACGATGTCGGCATGTGCGGAAACACCACCACATCGCGCAACGGGAGCACCGGCAACACCCGAGAACCCTCGTTCGCTCGTCGTTCGCGGAAGAACATCACCCCTCCTGATCGCACAGTGCCGCGATCTCTGGAAAAAGCTTACTCCCGGCGCACTCAAAACACTTCAGCAGACTTTATGCCCACTCCGCCTCATTCTCATAAACGAGGATTGGGTCCCGCTTTCGCAGTACGACTTCCTCGCTGATAATGCACTCTTTGACATTCGTTTTGGACGGAAGATCGTACATCACGTCCAACATAATGTCTTCAATGATCGCCCGTAATCCTCGCGCCCCGGCCTTCCGAGTCAGCGCTTCCTGGGCGATCAACTTGAGGCTTCCTTCGGTGAACTTGAGCTTGACGCTCTCCATTTCGAATAGGCGCTGATACTGCTTGATCAGAGCGTTCTTTGGCTTGGTGAGAATGTCTACCAAAGCGGATTCGTCCAATTCGTCGAGCGTCGCGATCACCGGAACTCGACCGATAAACTCGGGAATCATCCCGAATCGGTGGAGATCCTCGGGTTCCACTTTGGCCAGCAGTTCATTGCGGCTCAGCTGACGGCGATCCTGCACCGTCTGTCCAAAACCCATTTGCTGCTGACCAAGTCGGTTTTCAACGATCTTCTCAAGGCCGACAAAGGCACCGCCGCAAATAAACAGAATGTTCGTGGTGTCGATCTGAAGAAATTCTTGTTGAGGGTGCTTTCGGCCACCTTTTGGCGGAACATTGGCAACGGTGCCCTCAATGATCTTCAAAAGCGCCTGTTGAACGCCCTCTCCGCTCACATCGCGGGTGATCGACGGATTTTCACCCTTTCGGGAGATCTTGTCGATTTCGTCGACATAGATGATCCCTTTTGCCGTACGCTCAACGTTGTATTCGGCCGCTTGGAACAACGAAAGAATGATGTTCTCTACGTCTTCACCGACGTACCCCGCCTCTGTGAGGCTGGTGGCGTCCGCAATGGTGAACGGAACGTTGAGAAATCGGGCCAAAGTCTGCGCAAGAAGCGTCTTGCCGGAGCCTGTCGGCCCAATCAACAGAATATTGGACTTTTGAAGTTCGACTTCGTCGTGGCCGGCGCGCGCTTCCACACGCTTGTAATGGTTGTGCACGCCGACGGAAAGAATCTTCTTCGCCCGTTCCTGGCCGACAACGTACTGATCCAAGAAGTTGTAGATCTCTTTGGGCTTGGGTACCAAGCCACGCGTCGCGAAAAAGTCCTCCCGCTCGTACTCTTCGGTGATGATGTCGTTGCATAGCTCAACGCACTCATCTCAGATGTAGACGGATGGCCCGGCAATGAGTTTACGGACGTCCTTCTGCGACTTTCCGCAGAAGGAGCAACATAGATCCTTGCCGTCGCTCCCCTTCCTTCGCACGCGTACTCCTCATAATCCGCAGACGCGGCTCATTTTTTCTCGGGTGGGACAAACTTGGCGTCAATGACCTCATCGATGAGGCCATACTCCTTGGCGTCTGCCGCACCCATAATGTTGTCGCGCTCAGTGTCCTGGCTCACGCGCGCCTTGGGCTGTCCGGTGTGGGCGGAAAGTACGTTATTAAGCGTATCTTTCCACTTCAAGATCTCCCGAGCGTGGATTTCGATGTCCGACGCCTGTCCACGGAAACCACCCAGCGGCTGGTGAATCAGGACTCGAGAATGCGGTAGAGCCCGACGCTTTCCGGGGGCGCCGGCCGCCAACAACACCGCACCCATCGAAGCGGCTTGACCAATGCAGATGGTCGCCACGCTGGGCCGGATGTAGTGCATGGTGTCGTAAATCGCCATTCCTGCAGTGATCACGCCACCGGGGCTATTGATGTACAGGTAGATGTCCTTCTCGGGATCCTGGCTTTCCAGAAACAACAATTGCGCAATGATCAGGTTCGCCACCGCATCATCGATCGCCGTTCCAAGGAATACGATGCGATCAACCAACAGACGCGACCAAATATCGCGCGTCGTTTCACCGCGGTGAGTCTGATCGGTCACCCAAATGTTCGTAATCGGTTCCATAATCCGCCAATCCTCCGAAGATGTCGCTTTGGTAACCGACGCGAGGCGGTACCGACCACACAGCCTCGTCACCGGACCGCCCGGGGTCAAGGCGAAAAACTTGAACGATGCGCACAAACAAAAAAGCCGCGGCTTAACCGCGGCTTTTTTAACACCCGGAGATTATTCCTCCGAAGCCTCAGCGTCGCCCTTCTTGGCACGCTTGCGCTTCGGCTTGGCTTCAGCGGCAGGAGCCTCCTCGGCAGCTGCCTCCACTGGAGCAGCCTCCGCCGGAGCAGCAGCTTTGGCCTTGCCTTTCGCTTTCGCTGGGGCAGGGGTTTCTACGGGGGCTTCTTCAGCAGCAGCCGCCGGAGCCTCCGCGCCGACGATCTTGGCGCGCTCCAACAACCAATCGAGGGTCTTCTCTTCAAGAAGGCGGGCACGAAGCTCGTCGACCGCTCCGTCCTTCACGAAGTAGCCGCGGATGGCCTCCACGGACTGCTCGCGCTGATCGGCGATCTCCTGGTACTTCGCTTCGATGTCCGCATCGGTGACCTCCAGGGTCTCCTTGCGCGACACTTGATCGAGGATAATGCCACCCTTGGCCGCAAACTCCGCGCGAACGCGAAGATCAGCGATCTGCTCGGGGCTGAAGTTCAGCTTGCGAGGATCGCCCTTGCGGAACGCTTGCTGCAACCGAAGTTCCTCCACCAACATCTGAAGGTGAGAGTCGATCATGCCGTCCGGCACCTGGAACGGATTCGCCGCAATCAAAGCCTGCAACAAATTTGCACGCGCCTGGTTGCGGGCCATCGGCTCGCGGTCGGTATGCGTCTTCAGGCGAATTGCCGTGCGCATACCATCCACGCCGCCATCGTAGCCAAGCTCAGCGGCGACAGCATCGGTCAGTTCAGGAACTTGAAGCGACTGAATCCCAAGTACCTTCGCGGTAACGGAGAGCTCGCGACCCTTCACTGCGGCATTGCGCGCTTTGTCCGAGAAGGACACGGTACCCGTCTTCTCCTCGTTCAACGAGGCGCCAACCAAAAGGGTCTCCACACCAGGGTAGTACGGATCACCGTCGGTGCGGATCATCGTGCCCACTTCGCGGGCGACTTCCTCATCGCCACTGGTCACCACCAACTCTGCGATCACCAAATCGCCCTTCGCGACCGCGCGATCCGACACTTCGGAGAGCTTCGCGCGGGATTCTAGAGTGGCCTTCACCAACCGATCGAGGTCAGCGTCGGTGATCTCCACCGACGGATAGACTACTTCCAAGCCTGTATACGATTGGAGCTCCACTTCCGGCTTCACTTCCACGGTGATGGTGAAGTTGAACTCACCTTCCCCTTGGAACTCACCCGTATTTTGAAGTTGTGGGCGACCCACGGGCTCCAACTGATGATCGGTCACCGCCGCGCTGTAACCCTCTTGGATCAGCGTATTCGCCACATCTTGCTTTACGCGAGGACCAAACTTCGCTTCCAAGACCTTGCGAGGTACCTTTCCTTTTCGGAAACCTGCAATCCGCGCCTTCAAGCCTAGGTCGCGGTAAGCCTTGTCCAGCTCTTCTTTGACGCGAAGCGCGGGCACCGAAAATTCAAGCTTCTTCTGAAACGAACCAAGAGTAACGACGTCAACTTTCATCAGAATCACCTGCGCACGTATGGGTGCGAGAAGGGGGACTCGAACCCCCACGGGTTTCCCCACTGGATCCTAAGTCCAGGGCGTCTGCCAATTCCGCCATTCTCGCGAGGCGATGGGCGGTTGCACCGAAGTGGTGCCAGAACAACTAAAAAATGGTGGGCGCAGTGGGAATCGAACCTACAACCTACGGATTAAGAGTCCGGTGCTCTGCCAATTGAGCTATGCGCCCGTATCGAAAAGAAATCACTCTCCAAGAATCTGGGGTGGATGAAGGGACTTGAACCCTCAGCCTCCGGAGTCACAGTCCGGCGCTCTAACCAATTGAGCTACACCCACGAACAGCTATCCCCTATATTAGATTTCGGAGGGCTGACAAGGGTTGCGCAACGGATCTCGCATGGGCACCGTGTTAACGGTGCTTCTATTGGCATCCTGCCTACGTACGCCGTCGCGACCGGTCCCGCACCACGGTCGAGATGACGCGCTTCAAGAGATTCGCGGGTTTCGACGGGATTGGTTGGAGGATGCGCACCTGGCGCCCCCAACCGTCGAGTTCGAGCCGGTGGTGATCGAGGACGGACCTTACGTTGCGTCGGCGGAACCCTTGCTCGCCGAAGATGCCACCTGGAATCACTGGGGCGATGGATCCTGCAGGCTGTTCAACGATCGCGCAGCATGGTGGTTTTCCGTGCGCGTCGACGGCGCCCCGTTCACTTGGGATCCGAGCGCCACGGAATTACGGGTCAACGGCGTGCCAACGTCACCGCCGGCCACAGCCCCCGACGACTTCTTGGTTCCATTATTTAGAGCAGCACTTCTTCAGGAGAACTTCGGACTCGCTGGAGATTTGGTCGATCGCACCAGAGCGGCCGGTCCGTTTCGATCGGCTTACTTCGTTCGTTCTGTCGTATTCGACCAGGCCGAAGGTATCATCGGCTTTCCAAAGGAGGATGCGGAATTGCAGGCAACCCATCTGGAGTTGTGGGTGTCCATCCGTTCCCAGGCTGACGATAGCAGGCACACTTTTCACTGGGCTTTCAACTAGGTTCCACCTCGCAGGCCGCCGTCCCGCCACGAAAGCACACCCTTCGTTCAGGTGCGGCCACGACCCATCGAAACTCCAGGGGTTTGCCCTGCCACAGACCGCGGGCGACGCATTCGGCCCCCAAGGGCACCTCCGCCATCAACGGCTTTGCATCGCACAGAACGACGAAACCCTGCACCCCTGGTGCCACCGCCTCCTGGGGCACAGACACCACTAGCGGATCCGGAATCTCCGAAAGCGCCTCCGCGAGGCCAACTTCCGCTAAGTGTGCGTCCGCGTCCGCTGCGCGAGGATCCGGAGGCACCAGCAAGAGGTACGCGATCAATAGAATCGCCACACAGGCCATCACGGACACAACGAAGGCATACGCCAAAGACGCCTTCCATCCCCAACCGCGACGAGGTGGCGGTGCTGGCGTCTGCGTCACCGGACCAAACAAATCCGCCGGCAGTTTGGGCGTTTTCCGCAGAGCTTCAGGCGGCGGGCCGACCAAAACAGGAAGGGTCGGGCGGCTGATCATCGGCCGCGTACCGGTAGAGCTCCCATCATCCGCCAACACGACTTCCGCTTCCTGCGTCTCATCGTCCTCATTCGCCAGCGGTTCGAGCCTTCGTCGTTTTTCCGTATCGGCAAACTCTGAACTCGTCGGAACATGAGTCGGAAGGCTTGAAACTCCAGAAGCCTGACCAGACTCCGTTTGGTTCAACACCAGATCTTCATTCCACCGCAGTAAACCCTGACGACGCCCCTCGACGTTTTCTGAGCACCAACGCACCAAATCATCCGCCCCTAACTCCAACGCTGTTTTCCGTAACCCAGGACCGACCGACGAGAGCGGGGGTCGCTGGCTGGGGTCCCAGGCCAACATTCCTCGAATCCAATCCGAAAACCTCTCCGTGGGGGCTGGCCCTGGTCGGGCCATCACTCGAATCAGCGCCCGCCGGATCATCGCCTCGTGAGTCTGCGGATCGGACGCCGGTTGCGGCGGAACCCCCGCCAACAAATGGGCGAGCAACACCCCTAAACGGTAAACGGAACCGGAATCCCCCTCCACGTCCGGGCCCGGCACACGCATCCAGGGGGACGGCGCAAAAGGACCGTAGAAACCGGTAATTTGCAATCGGCCAAAGCCGTCTACGAGCAGGTCCTGCGGCTCGGGACCGCGATGCTTGCGCATCTCGGGCGGCAGAGAGCTCAATACTTCGGCTACCCGAGCCACAATTTCGGCGGCGGCTCGGCTCGATAATCCCGCTTGACCCTCGGCACCGACGACATGACCTAGACCAAGCCCATCCACATGTTCATGCACCCACGCGACCCGCCCGTCAATCGGCTCAACCGCTATCAGCGGCAATACGCCTCGAACCGTCTTTCCCAGCCATGGTGCGGCCGCCGCACGAGCGCGCGCCGGCGCGTCGGACGACACCCCTTCCGGCCCCACCAACAAAAGCACTCGGCGGGCCACCCCAGACCCACTCCAGCGCCCCTCCCGAGCGGCCGCATGCCAGGCGTCGTAAGGCCCAACCACTTCCAGTCTTCCCGCCGCCACGTGCACTCCCTTCTTAACGGTAGCACAGCCCGAAGCCGTCGGGCGTCTCATGTGGTAAAGGCGAGTCATGGATGGACATCGGCCACCCCCAACGAGCTTGCGGAAGCCCTTCACGCCGTGCTGGCCCAATCGGGCGAAGCGGCGCTACGTCACTTTCAACAAGTCACGCCTCGGAAAAAGGGCGACGGCACTTGGGTGACAGACGCGGACATTGAGGCTGAGGCAATCATTCTTGAGGCCCTGCAACGCCTATTTCCAGGCGATGGACTCATCAGCGAGGAGGGGGGACGAGCCAACGCACGCGCAGGACACCCCACGTGGTACATCGACCCGATCGATGGCACGGGCGCTTTTGTCGAGGGACTCGCGCATTGGGGCCCAACAATCACCCTCGTGCAAGATGGACAATTTCAAGTCGGGGCGTTTCTGCTGCCGCGACTTCGGGAGTTCTGGTTCGCGCAACGCGGTGAAGGAGCATGGCGCGATGGAGTGCGCCTGGCCCTTCCGCCCGAACGCCCGACACACGAGCAGAGCCTATACCTGCCCTCCCGTTACCATCGTCGAATGCCGATTCCCTGGCGCGGCAAAGTTCGCGCCCTCGGCTCTTCGGCCTTTCACCTCGCCCAGGCCGCCGGCGGTGGCGCCGACGCCACGGTGATTCCCTCGTGGGAACCTTGGGATATTGGATGCGGGGTCCTGCTGGTCACGGAAGTGGGACGAATTGTGACGAACCTCGCCGGTGCGGTGATTAACCCTTTGTCCGAAGTTGGTCAGCCATTGCTGGCCGGCACGCCCTCTTGCGTCGCGCACCTGTCGGAACGCCTGCAGAAGGGTTAGCAAATACCGCTTTCGATCGGAAGGACCCCATGTCACCGGAAAAAGAGAACCACGACCCCACCGAGGACGAACCGGTTCGAGAGGTGCCCCCCAATCTCCCCGCGCTCGGAGCCCCGCCGCGTTCGGTCACCCGCACGGGCGATTTGCTGTCGTACTACCTCGCCCAGGTGCGCCGGTATCCGCTCCTCGATCCCGAACAGGAGCGGAAGTTTGCTGTTGCATTCTATGAAAATGGGGATCGACGCGCCGCAGAAGCACTGGTCACGGCAAACCTCCGTTTGGTGATCAAGATTGCGTTCCAGTACCACCGCCAATGGGCCAACGTTCTCGACCTGATTCAAGAGGGAAATGTCGGATTGGTCGAGGCTCTTCGTCGATACGACCCTTACCGCGAGATCCGCTTTTCCAGCTACGCTCAGTACTGGATCCGGGCGATGATACTACGTTTTCTCCTGGATAACTTCCGTTTGGTTCGACTGGGGTCCACCCGCGCCGGCAGAAAACTGTTCTTCCAGTTGCAGAAGGAGCGCGATCGGCTGCTTCAAGAGGGCATCAATGCTTCTCCGAAACTGCTTGCGGAACGCCTCGGCGTGACGGAAGCCGATGTCAACGCAGTGGACCAACACATGCGGGCGCCGGCCCTTTCGTTGCACGGTCCTGCGGGAGACGACGAAGGAGGACGGACGCTCGCCGAGGTGGTCCCAGAGCGCTCGACCCCCGACGCCGAGAGCCAGACGTCCAGCTCCGAATTGGGTGCGATTGTCAAAGACAAGCTCGCCACTTTCGCCGCAACTCTCACCGACGAACGGGAGCAGCAGATTTGGCGATCCCGAATGGTAGCCGCCGATCCCGTCAGCTTGAGCGAGCTCGGCGAGAACTTTGGTGTGTCCAAAGAGCGCATCCGCCAGGTGGAAGCGCGCATCAAGAAGCGGCTAAAGGAATATCTCGAGCAGGAACTGGGCGACGAGATCGCATTCGAGTTCCAGGTGCCCGAGGACTAAGCCTGGTTCGTCTCGACGTCGAGATGTAAGATTGTCGCGCTGATACGCTTGCTCTCGATCTCGGACTCGGTCAGTCAGCGCCCGGCGGCAAGGTCGGCAAACAGCGGCGCACGAAGCGCAACCCGAGCCTCGTCTTTGCGTACGTCCCGCACCAACAAACCTGCCTGAACCAAAGACGCGTCGAGCATGGGCTCCTCCGACACCAAACCCGATGCCGCCAAGGTTTCCACGCGCTCAGCCAGACGTTCGGCCGAACTCACAATAGCGACGGCAGCCCGGATCTCATCCACAAGCGGGCCCAACGCCCGCCACAGCGAGGCTCGGTCGTGAGGGATCAGACCTTGCTCTCCCGATCGGCCCAAACGCTCGATCATCGCCGGAACTCCACCAACGGCACCCACCATCGCCCACAACGCATGTGGGTCAGCGATCCCGATGCACTCGGCGAGCGCCTCCACCGCTTCTCGCGGGCCAAAGTCGGGCAACCACAACCGCGGGGCCTCTCGCAACGCGAAGCTCTTGTGGGTGATCATACCCGACAGCAACAAGGTTAACCTACGTTGTTCGCCGGCTTCGATCACATGGTCATCGTAGGCGCCCACAAAGTCCTGAAGGACCTCAAAGGGCACGTGCTCAGCACAACAGATCAACAACGCACTCGGTTCTGAACGCACCGTCCGCCGAAACACGCCACCAAGCGCCGCCCGAAAACCGCTTCGGTCGATCACGTGCGACAACGGGCCATCCATCGGAAGGTCCGCAAACTCCATCACCGCACGGACAAGCCAATTCCAGGCCTCCAAATTCGAGCGTCCTTGCAGCGGCGCAACGGACAGAGTTCGAGCTCGAACCTTCGGTGTTCCCAGTTGAAGGTCCGCCACCAAGTCATCGAGAAAGGACGACGCCTCGCTCCACCTCGGTGTGACCAGAACAGACGGTTGACCATTTCGAATCAAGGTCCGCAGTTTTCGCGCCACTCTGCCGCGCTGTGCGTTCCCTAGATAAACTTGATCTGGGTCAAAAGACCCGGATTTCTTAGCTTTAATGATAGCAATGCGGCGATCAAGTCGATTCATTGGTCTGCTCAGACGGGTGGACCCGCGTTGGTCCCCACTTTATACATCCGAGGGCCGCCCAACGTGGCCCTCTGTTTGGTGCACATGGAACCGCCCCACCGCCAAAGCTTCGTACCTAGCGCCGATAATCCCCGCATGGTGGCACGGCTGGTTGACCTCGTCGCGCAAGGTGTGCGGAGCACTCGAGGGCTGCAAGAGGCGCTCGGCGCCGACGCACGCACCGTCCAGAGCTATGCACACGCAGCGGCCTGGCTGGGTTTCCTCGCGACCGAAGCCGAACCTCAGCTGACGGGTAGCGGTCTGGAGTTTGCCTATGCGGGTCGCCAGCGCGCCCGAGTCTACGCTTTGGCCGTTTGGTCGCATCCTTTTGTAGTCGAGTTAATGCACGGGCGCACCGAGCTCCCCAACGCTGCAGACGTAGCAGATTTGATTGTTCGGAAGGAACCTGATCTCCCGACACATGTGGTCCCCGCTCGGGCGGCAGCCGTCCTTGCGCTCATCACTCCGGCCATCGGTCGATCGCGCCTAAAGACCCTTGAAGATCATCAACTTGAGCTCCCTCTGGTCGCCAAGACCACCGCACCTGAGCCCCTCCGTCTGGGCCTAAAAGCCGGCCGCGACTACAATCCCGACGTTTACCGTTTCGTACTGTGCGCGCTGCTAGACCACGGTGAGCTTTCGTTGGGACAAGTTCGTGCCCTGCTCGACCGCGCGCAGGTCACTGAAGCGCCGCTGGGTGGGTACGTCGATCTCGCGCTGAGCCGCGGAGACGCCGTTCGTTTAGAGGAACGTTTGGTCGCGACGCGTTCGGCGATCGCACAACGCGACCTCGCCGACACCACCGCCTCGATCGCACTTTCTGACCCCTCTTACCGCGGCTACCTTTCCGAATTGAAGCTCGCCGCTTCGGGCGATCGGCAGGCGCAAATTCGCATTGATCGCGTGAGAAGCCGATTTCGGAT
Source organism: Pseudomonadota bacterium (assembly GCA_005797785.1). Taxonomy (GTDB): domain Bacteria; phylum Myxococcota_A; class UBA796; order UBA796; genus SYKL01. The sequence continues at coordinate 11,372 of SYKL01000439.1, forward strand.
TTGGGACCACCGCCTGTTCGGCCATGAAATCGACCCGGAGCGCGTCGAACCGGAGCTACGAAGGGTGCTCATGGACCGGTCGTTGGAGTCGTTCCCGATGGCAAAGGGACCGGGCGTCCTCTTGCCCGCCGTAAAAGAGCCGTTTCTCGACGCTTGGGATCAGCCCGGACTCGCCATCGCCCTTCCGCCTACGCTCGCCGCCCTCCGAAACGGCCTCGACCCTCTGAATGCCGCATTAAAACATGCACGTCAGGGCGCTCAGGACGTGTCGCTTCCGGACGTGGCACATCGCCCGGTCCTCTACCACGGCGGGATCATCCATCCCGGGGAGCCCCTTCCGAAGGTCATTTCCGACATCCGTTCTCTGAGACTGCGGCTTCTGATGCACGCGCCCTACCCTGCATTGGTCGCCGCCCTCCTCCTCTTGCACCGAAGCGCCCCACAGCGATTTGAACTGCTGGTCCGGCGGAGCAGCTTCGACCTCAGGGTCGACGAAAATCATCTCGGTGAAATGCTGGATATCTTGGATGGGTTCGCCTACCACCGCGGATGGACCCCCTGCCGCCGCCGCCAAGGGACCTTGCGAAGTTCCGCCCTCCTACAGGTTTTGGAGTCGCTCGGGATCGCGTCCCGAGTGGGCCCCCGAGCCGTATTGGCCGAGCGATTCTTCGTTCAGTTGCGAACCGAGCCCGATGAAATCGAGGTACATCGACGCTTACAAGCCTTGGCGGAAGCACTCCACGCTTGGCTGGAAACTCAAACGCCACCGGATGCGCCACCGGTGATCGAATAGTGGCCGTCGAACAGCCGCTTTTTATCTACGGCACCCTGCTTTCCGCATACGATGCCGGCGGATTTTTGACCGGAATCCCTCGTGTGGAAGCCAAGACTAGGGGCGAACTCTTTGATCTGCCGTCCGGCTACCCGGCACTTCGTCCCATCGGCACCGAATGGGTCTACGGCGAACTGACACAAAGGCCCATCGATCTTCGCCTCCTAGGAATTCTGGACGTGTATGAGGGAGTTCCCGAGGGACTGTTTCGACGAGTCGTGGTCGATGCCCATGTGGGCCTTCGCAGCTTCGCCGCCTGGGCTTTTGTGATGGACGATCCCGCGGCACGTGGCGGTCGTCCATTGCCCAATGGCCGTTGGCGACCGGTTCGGCGGCGCTAATGGGCCCGAACGAACTGATTGGCAGCAGCCAAGCCATGGTTCAGTTGCGGCGGAAAATCGACCAGATCGCGCAAACTACTCTTCCCATTCTGATCCGAGGTGAAACCGGCACAGGGAAAGAGGTCGTCGCACGGTTGGTGCATTCGGCGTCCAGGCGTACCGGCGACTTCATTCCGGTAGACTGTGGGGCTCTCAGCGCCGGCGTGCTGGAATCGGAGCTGTTTGGACATGAACGCGGTTCGTTCACCGGGGCGGACCGACGTCGGATCGGGCTGGTGGAGGCCGCGGCAGGTGGCACGTTCTTTCTCGACGAAGTGGGTGAGCTCCCTTTAGAAGCTCAATCTAGGCTCCTTCGGCTCTTAGAGGGAGGGACCTATCGGCCCGTCGGCTCCAATGTCGAGCACAAAGCAAACGTCCGAGTGTTGGCCGCGACATGGCGGGATCTCAACTCTTTGGTTGAGACGGGCTCTTTTCGCAGCGACCTGCTGCATCGATTGGGCGTGGTCGAACTGTACATCCCACCCCTTCGGGCCCGAGTCCAGGACATTCCCGAGCTGTTCTCCGCATTGGTGGCCCAGATCGCCCACCAGCTTCAGCGTCCGATCCCCACCATTTCTCCCGAGGCCGCGGAACTCCTGACCACCTGGGGCTGGCCCGGAAACGTCAGAGAGCTCAAAAATGCAGCTCAATATTCGGTTGCACTCGGACATGGCGACGTCATCGGGCCGGACGACCTTCCGCATTTTGTGCGATTCGGCAAACGTGATCCCGCGACCGTTGCCCCCATACGTATCGATCGGCCCTACCACGAAGCCCGAGACGAATGGCTGCTCGCTTTTCAACAACGTTATGTAGAACTGCTGCTGGACGCGCACGACGGAAACGTGAGCGCGGCCGCTCGCGCGGCGGGCTTAGACCGCCGATCCATCCAACGGATCGCCGCGCGTTTACGCAACCGTGGACGCTAGCGCCGTCCGGCCCTGCTAGACTAGGCGCCCATGAGCGAAACCACGAACATCATTGACCGCTCCTCACGACGGCAGTTGCACCTCAAAAGCATGACGCTCACCGTCATGGACGGGCCAGACCGTGGCTTATCCGGTCATTTCGACCATTCCGTGGTGCGAATTGGCACTCGAACCGGAAACGATCTAAAACTCACGGACACCACGGTCAGCCGAAACCACGCAGAAATAGCGCGCTTACCGTCCGGAACCGTCCTGCGAGACAATGAATCCACCAATGGAACCTTTGTCGGCCCGGTCCGCGTTCGAGAAGTATATTTGGGCGAACAACGCCGTTTCCGGGTCGGACTTACCGAGATAGAGTACCTGCCGCACGACGAGGTCGTCGACATCGTTCCAGCACAGATCACCAGCTTTCATGGCTTAGCTGGCCGTTCCACCGCCATGCGCGAGGTGTTCTCCGTGCTGGAAAAGGTCGGCCCGACGGAGCTAACCGTGCTGATAAGCGGCGAAACCGGAACCGGAAAGGAGCTGGTAAGCCGCGCCCTTCACCAGACGTCTCGGCGCCGAAACGGCCCATTTGTCGTGTTTGACTGCGGTGCTGTCGCTCGGAATCTCGTCGAAAGCGAGCTGTTCGGCCATGAAAAGGGTTCGTTCACAGGCGCTATCGCTCCACGAGCCGGCGTGTTTGAGCAGGCGGACGGCGGAACCATTTTCCTGGACGAACTGGGCGAACTTCCTCTCGAACTTCAGCCTGCTCTCCTTCGAGTGCTCGAACAGAGGGAGGTTCGGCGCGTTGGCGACCGACGAATTCGACCGGTCGACGTTCGAGTGGTTGCAGCGACAAATCGCGATTTGCGCAAACTCGTAGACGAAGGCAGATTTCGTCAAGACCTTTACTATCGGCTCGCGGTGGTGGAAGTCCACCTTCCTCCTTTGCGCGACCGTCGAGAGGATTTTCCGCTGATCGTCGAGCATTTGCTCGCCAATGCTCCCTTTCCACACGCGGTTCAGGGGCTTTCGCCCGAGGTGGCGCAGATCTTTCAGGACTGGCATTGGCCGGGCAATGTTCGTGAGCTCCGAAACGTACTTCTTAGGGCTCTTCCTTTCAGTGACGGCCCCTGGATCGGCCTCGACGCCCTTCCCGAAGCGCTCCGCCCCGAGGTCGCGCCCCCCGGCGTCGCCAGCGGCGAGACATTTCAGCCCCCCAATGCCGGTGTTTCCTACAAGGAGGCCCGCGATCAGCTTCTCGACTCTTTCGAACGGTATTATCTCCAAGATCTGATGGAGCGCTCCGAAAACAATCTTTCCAAAGCCGCACGGCTTGCGGACGTGGATCGAAAGACCATCGGTCGGATGCTCAAACGGCACGGCTTGGCCTAGCACCCGCGATTGACGGTGCCCCCCGACCGGTGCTAATGTCGGGCCCCTATGCGAGGCGGTCGATGCCAACCGAGACGGAACGTTTGCGCGCCATTCAGGAGGAATTGAACACCCTCTTGGAACAGAAAATCTCGGACCTATTGGCGCGCGCCAAGACCGTTCGCGAACTCACCTCCCAGCTGGAAGCTACGGAGATCGAGTTACGGAAAAGCGAATCACTCAAGAGTCGCATAGAGAGCGAAATTTCAGCCCAGGCCGGTCGTGGTGCACCCAATCCGGACACGGCCCGTCGGGCGGAATCCGTTCAAAGCACCGTGACCAAACTGGCAAAGACACGAACCGATCTTATCGCACAGCTTGCGGGCGTTGCCGAAGAGCTGAAGGGGGCCACCGGTGGCCTCGTCTGAATCCGATCGCTCCCAATTCCTGGAGATCTGCGACGATTTACAGGCGATCGCCGCGGCAGCGGAGCTGCAACTGGCCACCACCGCGGCCTCCTCTCTTCCGTACCGCTCCGTCGTACGGGTGTTTCGAGAGGCATCTCGAAAAGCTCGTCTCCAAACCGGCCATTACGGCCTCCGCGACGCACGCCGAGAGGAAGACACCGAGGAACTCTTAGGCGCGGCGCTCGGTGCGTCCCCCACGACCGGCGATCGTCCGATGGATTTGGACGACGGGCCCGAGGGTTCCGCTGACGTTCTGCTGCCCATACACACCGAGGAGCGCGAAACCGAGCCCCAAGACATGGGCGCCGAGTCCAAGGTCACGGTCACGCCCACGCCGCGAATCGAGGCCGCACCGCAACCAAAACCAGAGACCAAAGCCGAACCTAAGCCAGCGGTGGACCTGTCCTCACTCGTCCAATTCGATGAAATGGAAGTTACTCCCGTGCCGGCGCCGGCACCGAAAGTCTCACATTTGTCCGCGCCGACCTTGGTAGAGTTCGACGAAACGCCACAACCGGCGCCACCTCGCTCGGCGAAGTCGCCCGAAGTGCCGCTCGTCCACTTTGATGAACCACCCGTGGGCGAGTTCGACGACGACCATGCGACCACCGTTGGCGCTCCCGTGCGTGCGACCGAGACCTTCGACCTGATTGGCGAAGACGACGATGGAGAAGGTGACGTTGTTGCGCTGGAGGAAGATGACGAGGACGAGTCCGGAGCGACGTTCGTTCAGGACATGTCCAAGCTTCCGGCGTTGGCCGATTTCCTCGGCAAAACGCGCGGTGCCGACGACGAAGACCGTGATCCTTCCTCGGTTGCGGAGGTGATCGTCAAGAAGTCCGAGGTCGATACCGTTCGGGCGCGTACGGACCTTTCCAACTCTCCCAACGTGCCCCCAAGGCCCGAGAGCCCCCGTCCAGCAGCACAAAAGCAAGGGGCACCGCCGGCAAGACCCGTGGGAACCGCCACGCCACGCCCGGCCCCAATCGCGACCCGCCCCGGCGAATCCCGTCCTGCGGCCGCGGCGCCGGTTCCCAGCGCGCGCAGCGTCGCGTCCGTATCCGCCGTGCCCACCGTCAAGGACTCTCAGGGAATCAAACCCCGCTCGGCGGCAATTCAGCTCACCCCGACCGGCGGCAAGGTGCTGAGCGAAGAAGAAGAACCACTCGAACTCGGCGAAGCCGATATTGACCCATCAGAAATGGGCGATGGCTTCTCGGTCGAACTGGTGGAATACGAAAGCGCCGTTGAACCCGACGACGACTATGAAGAGCTCGAACTTCAGGATTCTTCCGTCAGCCAAAGACCGGTTCTGCCCACCCCCACCGAGTTGACCACCCTGTTGGCTCAGGCCCGAGCCGAATGGGACCTTGGAAACTTCGAGGAGGCAGCGACGCTGTTCTCCGACGCGTTGGATGCGGATCCAAATCATCTGGGCGCCAGGATCGGGCGAGGGCGGCTTGCCCTCGAAAAAGGCGACTATACCCGCGCGATGAGCGATTTCACCTTGGCAGAGGATTCGGAACCCAACAGCGCCGAACCCCAAGTTGCCATTGGCGAACTGTACTTTGCCCGAAAGGACTATCGTAAAGCGATTGAGTATTTTGACGCAGCCATCGCCCAAGCGCCAAACCACGCAAAAGCACTCTGCAATCGCGGGATCAGCCAATACTACCGGAAACACTATGCGGAAGCGGTGGAAGATCTGGTTCGCGCACAGAAGATCGACCCCGAGATCCCATCCATCGAAAACTACGTTCGCATGGCCAAACAGAAAGCGGGCCCCGGCAAGAAGTAACGACTGCGTAAACCGATGCGCGGCATTCCGTAAAACCGCGTAAACCACCGGCCAAAAAGCGCTGCGTGGATGCGCGAACGCCCTTTATTCCCCTATGCCGGCTGGCACGTTCCTTGCTTGGACGCTGCCGTCCCAGGGGAAAGAATGAACGTCGCCACGCCGCAACCCGAACTGCACCACAGCCGCAACAAGGTTCTCGCCAAGAGCTTCTTCCGGCAGTTGAAATCCGAGGGCTTTACACACAACCAGATCATCGAGCTGTCGGCCGCGTTGCTCGATCTCGTGACCGAAGACCTCAGGGAGGGAACTCGCGGAACCTGATTTGAGGTACAAAGAGTGGTCACCACGGAGCACGGAATGGCGACCCTCGATGAACATGCCCGCGCCGCTATCGCGGCCATCACCGACAAGAAATTCGAAGACGCGTTGCGACACTTTCGGGAAGCCCTCGCGCTCGACCCGACCCGACCCGACCTGATTCATGGGGTGGGCATGGCCCATCTGCACCGAGGCGAAGCCATCGTAGCGCTTCCGTACTTGGAGCAATCCGTCGAAGCCGCAAAAACCTACACCGACGAACGTTATGACGGCATTCGTCAGTCGTTTTACATCGGCCTCGCGAATGCCTATGAGATGCTCGACCGGGTTCTCGACGCCAGAAAAACCCTCGAACAAGCACTAGAAATCTGGCCAGACGCGCTGGAGCCCAAACTGCAATTGGGCCAACTTTTGCTCGCGGCCGGGGAAATCCAAGCGGGCATGCGCGTTTACCGAGAACTGGCCGATCATCCGCGCCTTGACCCAGACTCCAAAAAAGCGGCTGAAACCGTGGCTGCTGCCACTCAGGCCTTCTTAGATTCCGACCATCCCGCCGGCACTTTCCTGCAGGCCCATGCACAAAGCTACAAAGACTACTTTGACGAAGCGGTCGCCGAAAGTGTCAAATCCGGCTGGTTGGCAGAGGCGACTCGAATGGTTCGCGGGCCTGACGGCGAGCCCAAAGCGACGATCACCCAGGGCGCGCGTCCTTACGCCATGATGCGCATCGACATTGTCAATCCCACGGATGGAACGGCCGCGTCCGTGTACAGCGAGCAAGAGCCGATGGTGGTCGCGCTCAATGGGCTCGAACCCCTCGCTCAGCTTTCGATCGTATTCCCTTGGAAAGATCAAGAAGTTCCAACGTTTGTGTCATCGCGGTGTCCATGGCATTGGTTGCAGATTTCGATCCAGTTCGAACGACCGATGGACGAAGAAACCCGCATTAACGCCATCGATCCCGTGATGGCGGACTGGTACCTCGCCGGGTTCAACGGCGATTTTGGTAGCAAAGAAAGCGGCAGATTCCACTTCATCACCAACCCCGAACCCGTCGGCACCCGTGCAGTGGTGTACACGGTTGACCTAGGGCGTGCGTCTTTTGATGCGATTCCCGCCCTTCTTCGTCGGTTGGGAGTGCTCAACACCCAACACCCGATTCGGCGAGTGCAATTCGGTCAGGCGAAACTCCTCGATTAACGGGAGGAATTTATGGTTC
>SYKL01000440.1 GCA_005797785.1 Pseudomonadota bacterium
GCGAATTCCTCCTCGCAGAGGATGAACGTTCTCTCTCCTTTCTCGAGAGGAACACCCGACGGCCGCTGGAGCATCCGATCACGGAAATGGTCACCGGGATCGATTTGGTGCATGCGCAACTTCGCGTCGCCGCCGGCGAACCCTTGTGGTTTTCGCAGGCGGAGGTGCGCCAAAACGGGCACGCGATCGAATGTCGGATCTATGCAGAAGACATGACCGCGAATTTTAGGCCATCCCCTGGGCCTTTGCACGGATATCGCGAGCCAACCGGCCCGTGGGTCCGGGTGGATTCTGGGGTGGTGGAAGGGATGGAAGTGCCCGTACACTATGATCCGATGGTCGCAAAACTGGTGGTTTGGGGCTCCGATCGCGCGGAGGCGATCGGTCGGACGCGCCGCGCTTTGCAGGATTATCATTTGGTGGGCATCCCGACGTCGATTCCATTTTTCTTGAAACTCCTGGACGATGTCGACTTTGTTGCTGGGAAGTATTCGACAGCATTTATTCGACCGGAATGGATGTCGGACTTGGGGCCGGATGAGGATGCTGAGGAATTGGCCGCGTTAGGAGCGGCCATCGCTGCCTTTGAACGGGATAGCGCCTATCGACCACAGCCTTCGGCCGCGGAACATTCCGGTTGGCGTTGGGGTCATCGCTGGGACAGTGTACGGCGGGCGAGCCGATGATTTACGAGGTAAAAATCGGGGAACGCTTGCGTCAGATTTCCGTGACCGCATCCGGCGATGCCTGGTTGGTGCAGGTCGACGGCGGCCCAACACAAAGAGTGGAGGGGGGACGCCGGGGAGCGGCCGAGTGGCTGCTGTGGATCGGCGGCGCCAAACGTGTGTTGGGGTTGCATCTCGACAAAGACCGCTTTTCTGCCCAGGTTCGAGGACATGCGGTTCGCGGTGAGGTGCAGGATCCTCGTTCGAAGGCGCTGGAATTGGGGGCGGGCGCCGGCCAAGGCCAGGTTCGGACGCCCATGCCGGGTGCGGTAGTTCGAATTCCCGTTTCTGTTGGTCAGGCGGTCCACAAGGGGCAGGTGTTGATCGTGGTGGAAGCGATGAAAATGGAAAATGAATTCAAGTCGCCCATCGATGGTGTGGTTTCGGAAATCAAGGTGCAAGCGGGAACACCGGTCGAGGCGAATGCGCTGTTGTTGGTGGTGGAATGACCGACGACGACCTGCAGCGATGGCGGGAACAGGTTCGCGCGAAGTCCATCGCGAAAATGCCGGAACGAGCGCGATTGGTGCGGTCGGGGGGCGAGCCTGTCGCGGACCTCTACGGACCGAGCGCTTCCGACGATTTCTCGCGAATCGGCTTTCCGGGAGAGTTTCCGTACACCCGCGGGGTTCAGCCGACCATGTATCGGGCGGCACATTGGACGATGAGGCAGTATGCGGGTTTTGGGACGGCGGCGGAAAGCAATGCCCGCTACCGCTACCTGCTTTCCCAAGGAACTACCGGGCTTTCTGTGGCGTTCGACCTTCCAACCCAAATGGGCTACGACTCGGACGACACCTTGGCGGCGGGTGAAGTAGGAAAAGTTGGCGTTGCGATAGATCATTTGGGTGATATGCGGACACTGCTGTCGGGGATCCCCCTGGATCGCGTCAGCACTTCGATGACCATCAATTCCACGTCGGCGATCCTGTTGGCGCTCTATGTCGCCGTCGCCAAAGAAAATGGTGTTTCATCGGACAAGCTGCGCGGCACCATCCAAAACGATATCCTTAAAGAGTACATCGCGCGTGGCACTTACATCTATCCGCCGCGTCCGTCGATGCGGCTGATCACCGACCTTTTTCGCTGGTGTGGCGAGGCTGTTCCACAATGGAACACCATTTCTGTTTCCGGCTACCACATTCGAGAAGCGGGCAGCACCGCGTCGCAAGAACTGGCGTTTACCTTGGCGGATGGGATTGCATATGTGGATGCGGCAGTAGCGGTGGGGCTCCAGGTCGACGACATCGCTCCGCGGCTGTCCTTCTTCTTCAATGCCCATAATCACCTGCTCGAAGAGGTTGCGAAGTTTCGCGCTGCCCGACGCATGTGGGCAAAAATTATGAGAGATCGGTTTGGTGCTAAGAAACCACAGAGTCAGATGCTTCGATTTCATACGCAAACGGGCGGGTCGACACTCACCGCTCAGCAGATTGAAAACAATGTCGCGCGGGTGACCCTGCAGGCGTTAGCAGCGGTTCTGGGTGGGACGCAATCGTTGCATACCAACGGAATGGATGAGGCCCTTGCGTTGCCGACGGAAGAGAGCGCCAGAATTGCCCTTCGCACCCAACAGATCATTGCGCATGAGTCAGGGGTTGCTGACTTTGTTGATCCGCTTGGTGGATCCTGGGTGATCGAGCGACTGACCGATGAATTAGAGGCATCTGCTACCTCATTGATTGCAGAGATCGACGCGATGGGTGGCATGGTGGCTGCTATCGAAGCAGGCTTTCCGCAGCGCGAGATTCAGGGCGCTGCCTATGCAACGCAATTGGCGATCGAGAGAGGTGAACAAAAAGTGGTGGGCGTAAACGCCTTTCTGACTGAGGAACGGCGTTCGTCGGGTAAACTGCTCAAAGTTGACCCTCAGTTGGAGGCGGAACAGGTGGCGCGCACTCGGGCATGGCGCGCCCAGAGGGATGCTTCCCGTTGTGAGCAGGCTTTGGTCGCACTGAAGAGCGCGGCCACAGGTACCGAGAACCTGATGCCCCGCATTCTCGTTGCAGTGGAGTCGGGTGTGACCTTGGGTGAAATCAGCCATACCTTGCGGGCGATTTTCGGCGAGTATCAGGAAGATCCGGTCGTATAGGTTAGGGGCAGTTTTCTACATAGAAGGTATGCAATGCGCTGGATACTGGCAGTGTAGCGCGAATGGTGCCGGCAACCGACGTTTCGCCGTCGTCCTCGTCGTAAGCGAGTCCATCGGTCAACGTGAACGTCACGTTCTTGCCGGAATCGGGGCATTGCGAAAACGCCAGATCCCCCTCAAATGTCATCCACAGGGACTCGTTAGGAAGCAGAAACTCGAGCCGACCGACGTATTTGTTCGTCGCCGCATCTCCGATGGGCAAGGTGGTCGGTAAATCGCCGGTTTCGCTGTCCGGGCGGATGACCAACAGGGAAGCCGTCAGATCATCCGCGTCGAAGGTAAATTCCCATTGATCGAAATCGGTGCCGCCGGCGGGCTGGGTGAACCCGGCCTCCAGTTGGCTGGTCACGTGCGCGTCGTAGTCACCGTCGAAACTAAGGTTGAAC
>SYKL01000050.1 GCA_005797785.1 Pseudomonadota bacterium
ATCGGCATGGGGGCGGCGTTCGATTACCTGAATACCGTACAGGAATTTTCCGCATTGGAAGCCGAGGATGAGCTGTTGGTGTACGGTACCGAGCAACTGTTGAAGGTCCCCGGCCTGCGGTTGATCGGGACGGCGGCGGAGAAAAAAGCCGTGCTCGGATTTGTGTTGGACGGCGTTCATCCTCACGATCTCGGAACCATCCTGGATCGCCAAGGGATCGCGATCCGCACCGGACACCATTGCGCTCAGCCGGTGATGAAGTACTTCGGCGTGCCCGCGACCGCGCGCGCATCGCTGGGTGTATACAACACCGCCGAAGATATCGACCGTTTGATCGCCGGTCTTCACCAAGCGATGGCGGTGCTCCGATGATCGATCCAGAACTCGCCGACCTCTACCAAGACCTGATCCGCGATCACAGCAAGAGCCCTCGCAATTTCGGGAAGTTGGAAGGGTGCAATGCCGAGGCCGAGGGATACAACCCTCTGTGCGGCGATCACTTCTCCGTGTTCCTAAAGTTGGAAGGCGACAAAATCGCCGACGTTCGGTTTGAAGGCGCCGGCTGCGCGATCTCAACCTCGTCCGCATCGCTGATGACCCAGTCCGTTATCGGGCTTTCGAAGGATGAGGTCCCGCCGCTGTTTGATCGGGTGCACGCGTTGATGACCGGGCATGATGACCCAGGCGGACCAGAACTTGGGAAACTTGAAGCTTTTTCCGGCGTTCAGAACTTTCCCATGCGCGTCAAATGCGCCACCTTGGCGTGGCATACCTTAAAAGCGGCACTTTCCGGCGCTGCTGAGCCCGTCACCACGGAGTAAGCGTTGTCTTCCGAAACAGCTCCCGAAACCGTAGATTTCGCCCAGCTCCACGAGCAGGTCATCGAAGTGCTCACCAGCATTTTTGATCCGGAGATTCCGGTCAATATCTACGATCTCGGTCTCATTTACGCGGTGACCATCGAGCCGGACCTGAGCGTCGACGTGAAGATGACGTTGACCTCACCGAACTGCCCCGAGGCGCAGTCGTTGCCGTTGAAAGTCGAGGAAGAAATTAAGGGACTCGACCGGATCACCGACGTGCGGGTGGAGATCGTGTGGGACCCGCAATGGGGACCAGACAAGATGACCGAAGCGGCGCGTTTGACGCTGGGTTTGGACTAGAGCATCGGCTGAAGCCCTGATCCCGCGCTTTTGGGGAGCGAGCGCCACAGGTGTCGTGCTTCCACGACCGGCGTTCAAACGCAATAAAAAAACCCCGAGCGTTTCCGCTCGAGGCTTTTTTGTCTTTTGGGCAAGCCCAAAAAGATCAGGCGCGCTCGATTTTCTCGACAGCGAGCTCGACCTTTTCAATGGCCATACCGGACTGGGTTGCGTCCATGTCAGGCACGTACCACTTGCAAGGCCACGCTTCATAGAAGTTGTAACGGCCGATTTCCGTTTCGCCATCCTGGTCGAGGATGATGATCGAACCCGAACGGCGGTCGATCAGACCGTCTTCGATGTTCTTACGCCATTGCCACAGGTCGTCCGTGGCCGTGTAACCGCGCTCGAGGGTGATGTTGGCATAGGTGGTGCGACCTGGTTTCTTACGGACAACCTTGTCGTTACCTTGCTTGAACTCGACAATTTCCGTCTCGGAGTCCATGCCGCTCAGCGACTTGAAGCCACCGACGATGGTCTTGGAGTCGCCGGTAATACCAGCAATTTCGAGCAAGAAGTTATAGTTACCGAAGAGTTCTTCTGTTGGCATTGTATCCCTCTTTGAAGTGCGGCTCAGAAGCGGCTACCTGAGATGCGTTTGTCCGGCGGGCGTTTTTCACCGATATGGATGCGCCGCGTCCCGCAGGACCTGAATGCCGAGTGTTGAAAAGGCGCGAACCTGCCCAACGCACCGGCTTTCAGAACGTACAACAAGGCGATCGGGATGTCATCAGGGATCCGCATTCCGCGATCTCTTTTTTCAATCGATCGGTCAAACGCCCACCGGTTCCACGGGAATGGCGAGCTCGATCGGCCCGTCCACCACCGACCGAAATACCCCTCGAAAGTCCCCTTGAGCGTGCAAATGGCCCAGAATGGTGTACAGCCCCCACTGAAGCCGGTTCACAAACAACCAAGCGGGCGGCATCGTCGTGTAAAGGAGGTTTGGACTGTCTCGAAGCAGGACCCGCCAAGACTTTTCCGAGTATTCCGGCGTAAATTGAAAGTTGGGCGTCAACATCGGCTCGTACAGATGATGAATGTCGTGCCATTGACGCTCGTAATCGAACTTTGGCGACCCCACAAAACCCGCAGCGGTAAACGCTTCCTTCCACTGCGCAAAGTCGTTATCCAGGATCGCCCGAGCAAACCGCTTCCAGGTGTCGATGAAGGGCTGATCAAAACGCCGCACACAGCCATAGTCCAGAAACGCAACCTGTCCCTCACCGAAAAGGTAATTCCCAGGGTGAGGATCGCCGTTATAAACCCCATGGCGAAAAATCGCCCGCATCGCAAACTCAAACAGGAGTACCCCCGCGGAGTTTCGGTCAGCCTGTGGCGCCTCCTCTTTGAACCGTTGAAACGTCCGCCCTGGCGCAAAATCGCTTACCAAAACCATTTTTCGGCACAGCGGCCCCTCCACACCGGGGATGATCACCCGCCGATCGTCTTGAAACAGGCGCTGAAACATCTGTTGGTTGGCGCCTTCGAGCCGGTAATCGCACTCCTCCCGCAGCCGATCCGCCAACTCCTGCACCATCGCGGGACCGTCCACCGAGGTAAACAGGCTCGCAAACCGGGATAACTTACGAATGTTCCCGACATCCACCCCGATGGTATCCGACACTCCGGGATACTGAAGTTTCACCGCCACCGATCGCCCGGCGTACCGCGCTCGATGCACCTGACCGATCGACGCGGCCGCAAAAGGCGTGCGTTCAAACTCTTCAAAGACGTCATCGGGCCCCGCCCCATACGCCTCCTGCAGCACCTGTTCGGCGGCGGACCATTCCATCGGCCTCGCCTCGCTTTGCAGCCGGGCAAGCTTCTCCCGAATTTTTGGCGGCAACCCTCCGTCCATGAAACTCGCAGACTGGCCCATTTTGAGCGCCAAGCCTTTCATTTCATCGAGGCGATCCGCCAGAAAGTCGCCGGACTCATCGTCCTCATCGAGGATGTTTCTCGCTTGGTTGAGGGCCTGCTTTGCCGCAACCCTGCCGAAGCTCGCGGCCACCTTCGCCGATGAAAAGGTCCGACTCGCCCAACCTTTCGCCAACGACTTTACTGGCTTTCGATCGTCGGACATTTCGCCCCCACACCGTCCCCTAATCCGCGCATGGCGTCCAGTCGCGGACGCCGCGATCGCGGGTTAAGTTGCGATCATGAGCGACGCTCCTGCCATTCCCCCGCGCTTGTTCCTGTACGACGGCGTTTGCGGAATGTGCAATCAGTTCGTTCAAACCATGATTTCGATCGACCGCAACAAGGTGTTCCAATTTGCACCGCTTCAAGGCGAAACCACCGCCGCGCTCAAGAAGCTGCATCCCGAAATCCCAGAAGGGCTCGACACCATTGTGTATATTGAGGAAGGAAAGGTATTTTTGTACAGCGATGGGCTACTGACCGCCGCCAGACACCTGCCCGCGCCGTGGTCTTGGGGACGTTTTTTCCTCCTCGTTCCCAAATTTATCCGAAATCCCGTTTACAAATTTATCGCCAGCCAACGGTACAAGATCTGGGGAAAATACGACAGTTGCCGGATTCCAAGCCCAGAGGAGATGGCGCGGTTTATGGAGTAGTTGGTCAAGTGGTTGACGATCTACGCCTCGCCCACCAACGCGCCCACCCCCGGCCGCACAATCGCCTCAAATACCCTTCGCTTTAGCAGTTGTTGTCGTTCCAGCGGCATGATTTCCGCGGCGGGCGGCGCCAACACTGGAGGCAGTTCGCGGGCCATGCGCTCACATTCCTCATTTAACGCCGAAAGAACTTCGCTATCCACGTCCACCAACCAACGCAGAATCGCCCAGGACAACCGCGCGTGGTTCAGTTCGTCTTCGGCGATCGCTTCCAGGATGGCTTTCACCGAAGGATCGGCGACACACGCCGCCGACTCCGAGATCATCAACGCAGCGGCCCCTTCACCGAGGCAGCCATCCCTGAGCGTTTCAATCGCTAACACTACAGGGCTTACCTCGACAATCGTCAACAACGGGAGTCGGCCTGGGCCCTCCGTTCGACCATACGCCGCTGCCAGAGCCCACAAATCTCGTGCGTGCCGGATCTCGTCCATTCCCGCCACCTGTACCAGCTCCAACAGCTCAGGGGGTGCCCCCAACGCCAACAATTGCAACGTCAGGCGAGAAAAGGCCGCCACGGAGGCGTGCTCAGCAGCCGCTTGATCCGCCCACCAAGCGGCTTTTTCGGCATCCGGCGCCAAGCGGAGCGCACCGGAGGCCCAATCGGTCCGAGGAACCCTCGGCGCCAACTGCGGCGAAGATTCTGCCGTTTCACGGTAGGGGCGCCCACCGGGACAGGGTCGAAACCATTCGTAGCAGCAAGCATCGGCGTCCGTCGCGCGAGTTGTCTTCGTAAGACCAGGATCGAAGCTGATCCATGGCCCGACATCCTCCAATCCCGTGGGAGGGGTCGCCGTGGTCGCGCACTCCGGGAACTCCGGCGCCCCAGGATCGGGTTTTTCCTTCGGTGCATCCACACAAAAGTGCCCGGATGGACATGACGGCACATCGTACGGCGTGGGCGGGCCCGGGGTTTCTGGCTCGGCGGAAGTCGGCCCTGAAGGCGAAGCACTCTCTGCTGACTCAGCGACGGGGGCGCACCCCGGCGCGATCAACGCCACCAAACAGGCCTCACGCAACCGAAACAAAAACATCGGCCCCCCAGACCTGCAGATTACCACAGGCGGGGGGCCTCAATTAGTCAAGCTATTGACCATTTACATGCGCCGGATGCTCACACCGCATCGCCATAACGCACGAAATACGGTCTACTTCCCAAGCATACCGGTCTTGAGCGCGGCCGTAGGAGGATTGGGGCCGAGCCAAATGCCCCACACCACTTTCATGAAATCTGCGCCTGCAACGGTGCCCTTGGCCGTGCCATCGACCTTGAACGTCGTGCCGGTACCCGGGACATATTCAAACACAATGACCTGATTCTTCTTCAGTTTCGCTGGAACCCAGGAAATCAGCTTGTCGAGGTCAGAGCGGACCGCCGCAGCCCCCGGATTCTTCGCGAAGCTCTCCTCAAACGCACCTGCTACCTGCTCTTTGGTGAGCTCGTCATAGATAAAGTGCATCTCCACCATCTTCGGTTCGTCGGCTTCGATGGCCTTTTTGGCATCGGAAGTCTTCGTCTTCAGGTAGAGGGAGCCCACATAGATGTCAAAAAAGAATTTCTCCCGCAATCCCAAGCCATTGAGCTGAACGGTCTCGCCACCGAGGGTAGCCGTATCGGGAACGGTGACGCCGGCCAGCGTTCCACCAAAAGCCAATCCCATCCAAGCGATCAATACGGTCAACATTGCAGACCTCCGATTCGAGAGAACCCGCCAGCAGGGACGGATGTTCCACGCGGCCCCCTCTAACGGACCTTTGACGGCTGCAACAGGGGGACCGCCGATGGTTTCGGTGCGCGGACCGAATCTGAATCGCGGATGCGCCGCCAGAGCCCGATCGCGGCAGGTCTCAAACCCGCGGCGCTTTAGGGTTTTTGATAGGCAAAGGCGTGTTCCCAGCGAACCGTGCCTCTCGCATGATCCGGGCGTTCCACGCTCGCTCTCGCTACGGAGGTCAATCCGGCAGCTCGAGCACCCAATTCGGTAGGTTCGGAGCTGTCGATCGGCCCCGCGGGAGTAAACCCGTCGCCGATGACGATCACCAAATGCCCCCCCGGACGCAGGTTCGACGCTGCCGCCTTCATCCAGGTTTCGGTGTCGGATCGCCAACGTTTCAACGCTGCACGCTCGCCGTCCCGCCACAATCGTCGCGCGCCAACCTCAAGAGCGTCCTGTTCTTCGCGCTCTTCCAGCCAAACCCGGCGGAGATGCTGCATCGGAAGATAGTCGTAGGTCGAAGGGTAAGGCGGCGAGGTCAACACAAGATCGACCTGCTCTTTCAGCGACACTTGGCGTGCATCAAACCGCCGAATCTCTGCTTCCGGAGTCCCTTCCGGAACCACCGCTCGAAGATCTGCAATCCGTCGGCCCAACTCCCGCGCTTTCTTGTGAAAGAGGATCGACGCCGTTCCCGGCGGACGATGGTGCTTTTCGCGCTGGGCGGAGGTGTCCGACTTTCGCCAACTGACCTTCACCAGAATCGACGAGAAGACGGTCTCGAGCAGCGGCCGAATGTCTGGTTCGGACGCCAAAACTCC
Source organism: Pseudomonadota bacterium (assembly GCA_005797785.1). Taxonomy (GTDB): domain Bacteria; phylum Myxococcota_A; class UBA796; order UBA796; genus SYKL01. The sequence continues at coordinate 6,378 of SYKL01000050.1, forward strand.
TTGGCGGATCGCCTCCAATTCCGACAACACATAGGGCGCATACCACTGCTCCAGAACGCGCTGAATCGCTTCCGGAGGCTGAAGTGTGGATTTCTGGGCGGCCTCCGTGATCTTTCGAGAGGCGGAACGCATGCGTGTCAACAGGGCTTCGTCGGCGCTGCTGGTGCGCGCCCGCGCAATCCGAATTGCGATGGAAGAGAGATCCCGTCCAAACGTCTTTCTTCCCGCGGCACGGCCTTCCACCAGAATGGTGCCCCCACCAACGAAGGGGTCGAGGACCGAATCCCCGGGAAACAACGCGATCAAATCCCTTGCGGCGTCCGGATGTAGACCCGCTGGCCCCGTATGGAAGCCGTGGGTGTAGCGCTCCACCGGCTCGGAGGCGGACAAGGCCTGAACCATCGCTTCGGCGCGTTCGCGGTCGCCGAGCAGCACCCTTTCAAGGGCGGCTTTCCCAGAGGTTGTTTTCATCGCCGCCCTTCTAACGCATCCGCCGATCGGAGGCCCACAGATCCTCGTTTTCGCGATAGATTGCGAAATCGTTTCTGCTCACGTCCCCTCGCGGGTCAAACCCTCTGAAATGCACCGGAACCCATGTCGATCACCGATCAGGAACTTTCCGCATTGTATGAGCGCTATGCCCATATTTTATTTCGGCGTTGCCGGGCGATCCTCGGCAGCGAGGA
>SYKL01000051.1 GCA_005797785.1 Pseudomonadota bacterium
ACACAAGACCGCTTCGGTGGTGATGTCCCAAGCCTTTGGGATCCCTGCTTTCCCCGTCGATACGCACATTTTTCGCCTGGGGCGTCGGTGGGGTCTTTCGGTCGGACACACCGTCGAGGCGGTGGAGGCCGATCTCAAGCGCATTTATCCTGCGGAACTCTGGAATCGCCTGCATTTGCAGATCATCTTCTTCGGTCGCGAACATTGTCCGGCGCAGCGACATCTTCCCTCGGAATGCCCCATTTGCTCTTGGGCTGGCGTGGAGGTGCCTCCCCTGCCCGAGAAGAAGCCCCGAAAACCGAAATGAGCGAGCTTCATCCTCACTTAGCAGAGTTGGCACGTGCCTTGGTCGACGAGCAACGTTGGCAGCAGCAAGAACACGATGCCGTTCGGCGACTTCCCCCCGAACAGCAGGTCGAACGCGGATTCGCGTGGATGCCGCTGCGGGTAGAAACCGTGGAAAGCGTGTCCGGGCGTCGCAGTCTGATCCGGTTCCGTGCCAACAAGGAAAGCGTGCTCCACGATGGCATTTCCGCAGGCGATCCCGTTTCCGTCGGCGCGGTCGGCACCGTACCCGCCGTCGATGGGATCGCCCTGGGCGCCGAAGGCAAAGTGGCGGAAGTGCTGGTGGAAGGTCTCTTTGATGACGAACGCCCCCAATGGGTCGTCAAACGCTTCGATCCCACAACCTTTTCACGGTACCGGGCCGCGCTCCAAACCGCACAGCAGCGTGTTTCGCCTCTTCGCGACGTACTTCTCGGGCTCAGAGCTCCTAGCGAACCCGACGCGCACGGCATTCCCCCGATTCGCGGCGCCCTCAACGATGCCCAACGCCACGCCGCGGAAATTGCGATTCGCGCGCCAGAGTTAGCGCTCATCCACGGTCCTCCCGGGACCGGCAAGACGGCCGTCATCACCGAATTGTTCCGCGCCTTGGTCAACAAAGGCGAGCGGCCCCTGGGTCTCGCCGACAGCAACGCCGCCACCGATCACCTCGCGCTTCGCGCTGCACAGGCCGGCCTTGATGTGGTTCGAATAGGGCATATCGCTCGAATGAGTGCGCACGTCTACCCTCTCTCCCTGGAAAGGCGAATCGCTGACGGCCCGCACTCCAGGGTGTTGCGCGATCTTCAGCGGGAGCTCACCCGACTCGCCAACGACGATTCGCCCGGAGCCCATCGCGAACGCCGAGTTTTGTTCGAGGAAAAAGACACCGTCGAGAATCAAGCGAGAACGGCTGCTTTGGAGAGCGCCGATGTCATTTGCAGCACGCTCGGCACCTTGGCGAAGCTGGGAAGTGAACTTCCTCCAACACAAACAGCGATCGTGGACGAGGCCACCCAGGCGATCGAACCCGCGATCTGGGCCGTCGTTCCGTTGGTGGAACGCCTCATCCTTGTGGGAGATCCCCACCAATTGGGTCCGGTGGTGCTGGAACCGCACAACCGCTTGGAGCGCTCACTTCTGGATCGACTAGTGAAAAATGTCGACCGAACCTCTCTTCCCATCCCGATGCTTCGGGTACAACACCGCATGCACCAACGGATCGCCGATCTCGTAAACCCAATTTACCAATTGCAGCTGGAGGCGCACTCCTCGGTCAAAAATCACTTACTCTGTGATCTTCCGGGTGTACATTCGTCATCGTTGACCGAGCGACCGGTGGTGTTCGTAGACACCGCCGGCGCGGGATTCGAGGAACAACGCGACCCGGTGACCTTGTCATGGTTCAACCCCGGGGAAATCGAGGTGATCGCTAAGGCGGCGGCGGCACTTCAAGAGGCGGGGGTCGCGCGTTCAGACATCGGAGTTATTGCTCCTTATTCCGCTCAGGTCGCCCGCCTTCAAGCACGGCCCGAACTGGCAGGGATCGAGGTCGCGACCGTCAATCGGTTCCAAGGTCGAGAAAAGGAAGCGATCCTGTGTTCGTTTGTGCGAAGCAACGACGATGGAGACCTCGGCTTTGTCGCGGATGTCCGCCGTCTCACCGTCGCTTTGAGCCGTGCGCGAAGGTTCTTGTTGTGCACCGGCGATTCGATCACGCTGTCGCGCGATCGGATCTTCGAGCATTTTCAATCGTGCCTGGAAGGCACCGACGCCTGGGAAACGGTCTGGCAGCCCCCTTGGACACTGTGAGTCCGGAACTAAGCATCGTGATCCCGGTGCTGGACGAGTCCGCGGTGATCGACGCGTTGATGGAGCGGCTCTTACCGTGTTTGAATGCCACTTCCTCGTGGGAAATCTGCCTCGTCGACGACGGTAGCACGGACGACAGCTGGGCCAAAATCCTCGCCTGGAGCCAACGAGAACCCCGAATTTTCGGCGTTTCGCTCTCGCGAAACTTTGGACATCAAGTGGCCATTTCGGCGGGCCTGGACCACGTCCGCGGCGACGCAGTCGTGATCATGGACGCGGATTTGCAAGATCCACCCGAGGTGATCCCCGAATTGATCGCACGCTGGCGAGAGGGTTTTGACGTGGTGTACGCGGTCCGCCGCACCCGGGAGGCCGAATCTCTCTGGAAACGAGCCTCCGCTGCTTTGTTTTACCGAGGCCTCCGAACGCTCACCAAGGTCGACATTCCCATCGACACGGGCGATTTTCGACTGATGAGTCGCCGTGTGGTCGACTCGCTTCGTCAGTTTCCCGAGCGCAACCGCTTCGTTCGTGGTTTGGTGGCATGGGCGGGTTTTCGCCAAACCCGGGTCGAATACGACCGCGCACCTCGTCACGCCGGACGCACCAAATACCCCCTCCATCGTATGGTACGGCTCGCCGGCGATGCGGTGGCCTCCTTCTCCACCCTTCCCCTCCGCCTGGCCACCGGCATGGGATTCACCATTTCTATCCTCTGTTTTGGGTACGCATTCTGGGCGGCCTACGCGACCTGGATTCACGGTCGGCCCGTCCCAGGCTGGGCTTCGCTGATGGTCGTGATTCTGCTGGTCGGAGGGGTACAGTTGATCTGCCTTGGGGTGATCGGCGAGTACATCGGCCGGATCTACGACGAGGTCAAACGACGCCCGCTCTATTTGGTCGGTGACACCTGCGGATCGCACATTCGACGCGAAATTGCGGCATCCTCGGGAAAACCCTCCCCCGTTTCGGTGTCTTTGCAGTAGACTCTGCGCGGAGGCCCGTTCATGTTTGCTTGGATCGCCCTGTTCAGCTCCGCTTTCGCAATCGCTCCGTTGGAGGTTCGGGTGGACCCCGACGTGACCTCGGTGAAACTCGTCTGTGGAAGCGACTCCTGGGAGTCCAAGCCCCATGATGGCGTTGCAACCTTCGATCGCGCACCGGACAACTGCCAGGTGTTGGTCACCCGCCCGGCAGGACAGATCAACGGTCCCGGAATCTATACTTGCACTGGAGGCACCTGCGTTTACCAGGACACGCCTCACCGGCCGGTGTCCAACGCTCCCGGTCGTCTGAATGTGGTGTTCACCGGCGCCTACGACACCCAGTGGCTTGAACTCAAGTGCGATGGCGGCTTTCGCGAACGAGTCGACATCACGGAAAATGCCGGCACCTTTGACGGCGTACCGAGCGGAGAATGCACCCTACTGTTCAAGGGCGCCACTCCCGCTCAATACCGTCCGGTGACCACCGGCACATACAAATGCCGTTTGACCGGGATCACTGCCGTTTGCGATCCGTTCAAGCCGTAACCACACGCGCGACACTCAGTTCAGGGTGTCCGGATCCACCAGAGCAAAAGGGGCGATCACCGCATCAAAGGTCTCCCCTTGCGCAGTCCGCATCTGGTAGGTGCCCTCCATCGCGCCAAGGGAAGTCGGCAGCGGGCAAGACGAGGTATATCGGTAGCTTTCGCCAGGTTCGAGCACCGGCTGCTCGCCGACCACCCCCGGCCCTCGAACCTGCTCAACGTGGCCGTTGGCGTCCGTGATCACCCAGTGCCTGCTCATCAGTTGCACCTGTCGATCGCCCACATTGGTGATTTGAATGGAGTACGAAAAAAACCATTGGCCCCGGCGCACATCGGTATGCTCCGGGTGGAACTTGCTTTCTACCTGAACTCGTACCCCTTGCGTCGTGCAATCCGACATAATCCCCCCGATGTCCCGCTGGAACCGCCCTATTCCTCGGATGACGCCACGGCAGGCGTCTCCAGGCCAAACGTCAATACCGCACCCGCGCCGGAGAGCTCGCGCGGAAAACGCAAAGCGCCTAGGCGTTCTTCCAAGCATGCCGTGGGTTCATCTCCGAGCGCATCGGGTCCGACCTCCAGCGCCACCGGCCGACCGTCGCCGTCTACGCTCAAGGAAAGCGTGGCCATGGGCTCCGTTTTGCCCTCGATCACGTTCGGCAAACACTCCGCCAACCAAAACCGACGCGCCCGCACCAGCGATCCGATAGCGTCGCTCTGACGGTCGCGAACGGGCCTCAGTAGTGCATCCGCTAGCGCTCCGCTCGCTTCTTCGACGGTGATCTCCGACGGGCGCACCAAGGTGAAGGAACCCAACGAAGGGAGCTCCTCCCCCGGAGACCACCGCTCCAAGCGCAACCATACCGAGGTGCCGCGTCGGCCCATATGGCCCGCCACTACCACATCCGCGCCTTGCTCAAACAGTACTTCGGGACTTTCGCCCGGTACGCCCGCGACAACCTCGATCCCCGGAATACCCCCGAGTGCGCGTGCCAACGCCAGATCCACCGCGTGGCGTTCGGATTCCGCCCCAAATCCATCGACTTCCGTTGACGTGAGCCCAATCCGCCACGAGGTCTTGCGGGATTGGGCTGTCGCCATCAAGACGTCTGAGGCGGTAGACACCGCCGGGGCCAAGCCCGCCTCATGCAACGATCGGCACAACTCACTGCGCGACCAGTCCGACAGCTCTGGATCCGATGGATCCGCGGCGTTGCACGCCACAATCGCCGCCGACGCGACGACCCGCGGCACATACCAACCCGATTCGTGGGGAAGAACCAAGCAGTCGCCGTTGGCACAAGAAGGCACCACCGAAAAGGCATCTTCCCCTAGCCGATTTACGAGTTTTTCGACACCACCAATGCCAGTATTAAAGCCTAGAATCGCCAACGGAACCCGATCAGGGTGATCCTCCAGCGCCGGGCTCTCCAACAGGCCTTCCAGATGTCGCAGTGCTGCCGTAGTGGAACGCCGAAAATCGCGTCTTTCGTCCACTTCGCAGTGCTCGATCCGACAACCGCCTGCATCGAGGTATACACGCGACTCCCGAGGGGGAAGCTTGCGTCCCGGGGTAAACAATTCGTCGGATCCACTGAGCGTGCACGACGAAATGCGCAATCCCTCGTCGACCGCGACTTCCGGCAAAAACTGCCAGGGCCCACCCGCGCATTGCGGCGACACCAAGCCCGGATACATGCGGCTTTCCATATAGGGAATACCCAAAAGCACCTCGGGCAAACCTCGGCGCGCAATCAAGCTGCGGACCACCTTCAACGACGATCGCGTCTCTACGGCGCGGCGATCCAGGCGTTTTTTCTTGGCCTCTTGGAGCGCGTCGCCGACCAAACGCTCGAATTCCACATTGCCCGACAATTCGGGAAGGAACCACGCGACCGCCGCCACTTCGGGGGGCCGATTTGCCGAAGGCGCCTCGGCAACTATCGGCTGTGGAAGCAGAACTTCGAGTCCCGGAGCTGCACTCGCCCAATCGCAGGACCCTGAGACCGACAAACCCAAGGCGCCAAGCAGGCAACCCAGGAGCATCGCACTTTTTTGATTAAAACGTGCCGGGAACTGCATCCCCACGAATGTATTCAGTTCGGTGGATCTTCGCCAACCACAGAACCATCCGGAATGAGCACGCCGATGTAGTGCGTCCAAACCGGGTCTTCGTGCGTGCCTACCGAGAAAGTGTATTCATCAAACTCATGGGCCACCGGCTCGATCACCTCCTCCAATTTCAGCACTTCCTCCGCATAAAAATAGAACTCGCACCTCCCTCGGGTGAGGATCGCACCAGCAAAGGTTGCCCGATGTTCCTCGAAGGTGGCGGTGAGCATCTCCTGAAGGTCGGTGAGATCTTCCGCCTCATCTTCGTCGGGCATTCCATGTGGATCCGGGCGTAGCAGCTCCACTGCGGTGTATGCAAGCCACGGGAGCTCCGGATCCGGCGCGCGCAACCGCAACGCCAAATTCACCAGCACTTGTGCCGCATGTCCATCGATCCGACAAGGATAAGCGTCGACCACGGTTCCTCCCGCGCGCCCCTTATTCAACGTTCGGCGGATCCGCCGCAAACGGTTGAAACGGCTCCCCTTTTTCGTTACCTGCGGTTCATGCTGTTCGCCATAATGTGCCTTGCGCTCCAAATTCCGTTGATCGCGACCGAGTATGTGGAGCGGCCGTTGCTGCGTGGGGTGGTCAAGTTTCTGGCATCCGCCATGTTCTTGGGGCAAGCTGCGGTATGGGGTCCTTCCGCCTGGACCTGGGCTGCCCTGGTACTATCGGCGGCGGGCGACATGTTTCTCCTTTCCTCAGAGAAATCCTGGTTTCGCGCGGGGCTGATCGCTTTCTTGCTCGCACACGTCGCCTATGTGGTCGCCTTCTTTGACCGAGGGATTTCCTGGCCGATCTTCGGCATGTGCGTTCCCGCGATGGCGATCTCCGCGTGGGCCATTTCGCGTTGGCTCGGGGATCGACCGGGAAAGCTCCTTTTCGCCGTTCGCGCCTACATGACCGTCATTTCCTTCATGGTCGCCTGTGCGTTCGCAAGCGCCAATGGAAACTGGATTCTTCCGCTCGCGGCGGTGCTATTTTACGCCTCCGATCTGGCGGTCGCGCGCCAGCGTTTTATTCAACCCGAGCCTTTGAACCGCCTAATCGGGTTGCCACCGTACTATTTGGCGCAAATCCTATTCGCGACCTATCTCTAAGATCGGTCGCTGCAACCTATAAGATCGTCTTTCCAAGTGCGGATTGAATCAACCACACGGCCAAACGTCCGGTCTTGTTGGCGATATCGAGGGTGGGGTTGAGCTCCACCATCTCCATCCCCAACAATTTTCCGCTCGCAGCCGCGGTTTCGCAGACCAAATGCGACTCGCGAAGGTTCAACCCACCCGGAACCGGAGTTCCAACGCCAGGTGCATCGGCCGGGTCGACTCCGTCCAAGTCAAAAGAGAGGTGGACTCCCGCAGATGCGTAAGTGGCCCGCGCGAACGCTTCCCGCACGCATTCGGCCGTGCCGCGCGCGTCCATTTCGCTCATGGTGTACACGCGAACGCCCGTTTCCTTCACCAGCGGGATTTCCATTGTATCCACATCGCGGGCCCCGACGATCACCACATCGCGCGGGTCCAATGCAGGTTCATCCCCGGCCAACATCAACAGTTCTTTGGGACCGTACCCCAGCAAGGCGGCGAGTGGCATGCCGTGAATGTTGCCCGAAGGGGAGGTATCCGGCGTATTCATGTCGGTGTGAGCGTCGACCCAAACCACACCCACGCGCTTGCCGCGTTTGCGCCAGTACCGGCTCAAACCTGAAATGGTGCCAACGGCCTGGGCATGGTCTCCGCCAAGCACCAGCGGGAATCGGCCTTTTTCGAGGCCAAACTCCACTCGGTCCGCGATCTGCGCGCACGCGCTGGTGATCGCTTCTAGGAATCGTGCCCGTGGATCGCCGGGTTCCATCGCCTCTGGTTGGCGCACCCCCACCCGCGAGACGTCCACTACCCGGTGGCCCAGGCGCTCCAAATTAGGGATGAGACCTGCGACATGGATAGCCGAGGGCCCCATGTCTGTGCCACGTCGACCTGCACCGAGATCGAGATGAACATCCGTGATCGAGATATCCAAGCTTCCTCCCACTCGTCACCCGTATCTTGTCCGGGGAATCGGCGCCCGCGGACCGTCGTGACGAAATAGGACAGAACCTCCCCTCGCCATCGGGTGTCCTGTGATCAGGGATATAGAAATCCCTGCGAGGTTCTCATGCCCACCACATCCCGGCAAGAGGTTGCTTCGACGGAAACTCTGTTTCCACGCGTTGTCGCGCCCGAAGAAGAGGGAGTCGAGTGGATCCCCGGCTGGCTTAAACTTGGCTTGGTTTGGGAGGGACCTCGAGGAGTTCGCTCCGCGACGGAGCCGCCTGAAGCCGGATTGATGGCCACAGCGCTCACCAATCTCCGCCAACAAAGCTCTTCCGACCGTTTTTACTCCTCCAAGTCCCTCCCTGGACTTCGGATGTACTTAGGCGGGGACGGCCACGCGGCTGCCCGGGCGCTCCTTCTCAAAGAGCTCCTTCAACCTTGGCCTGTGGGGGGCGTGCTCGCCATGATGCCCTCCGCCGACCAATTGTTGGTGATGCCCATGGATACCCTATCCGCCGTGTCACAGATGCCTTTTTTGGCGCATTCTGGACGAACAGCTTGGTCGGTGGCCCACCAGCCGGTATCCGACCAATTGTTCTGGTTTGACGGAGAAGGTTGGGCTCACGTCCCGGTGGAAGCCCGAGAAGACTCCATGGAAGTCAATCCGCCACCGGAATTCCTCCTGGCGCTCCGAAGGCTCGCCGCCTTGTCACTTTATACCGTGCTTCCCGAGGGATAGTGGCGGTTGGGGGTTTCCAGAGCGCGCTCCGTGTGTACACTGAAGGAGTGTGGGGCTCCCATGGGCGGCGTTATCCAGTTGTTGAAGACCATTGGCACGGTGGTCCCTCATCAATACTTGTTTCCGATCCTGATCGTTTTGTGCATTGCAGGCTTTCCGACGTTCCTGCATTCGGTCAAGACGAAACAATTGAAGTCGCAAGTTCGTGAAGTGGCGAAAGCCGCCACCCTCGACGTGCGGAAACTGGAAGAAGATCGCGCGATTGCCATGACCGAGCGCTCGCCACGCCGCCTGATCGCACTCGCCGACGCCGCCATCGCCCTCAACCAAAGGGGTCTTGCAGAGCGTGCCATCTCGGAATTGGCTTCGGTCGAGCATGATCCACGTGACATCGCTCGCCTGCAACGCGAACTTGCGCCCCCCAAGACGCATTTTGTGGCGCACCCCATCGAGGCCATTGTGACCATCAAACGCCTGATGGACCAGGGTCTCACCGACTTGGCACGCCAACGCCTTGCGGAAGCCCAGGAGCGATTCCCAGGCGACGAGGAATTGGCGGCGTTGAAGCAGAAGCTGGCCGAGCAAAGCGAAGTAGGCTAGACACGCGGGTCGCCACGAGGCCCCACGATGTCCAGCGCTACCGTCAATCACGCAGAGCAACCTTCGGTCCTTGGTCATCCACCAGGCCTCTTCCTGCTGTTTTTCGCTGAAATGTGGGAGCGGTTCTCGTATTACGGTATGCGAGCGTTGCTCACCTTCTACATGATCAAGGGATTCCTCGGTTATGGCGATAGTCAGGCGTATGGCGTGTACGGCGCCTACACCGCGCTGGTGTACGCAACCCCCTTCATTGGCGGTATGCTGGCCGACCGACTGCTGGGCGAGCGAAAAGCGGTAGTTCTCGGTGGGCTATTGATGGCCGCAGGTCACCTTCTGATGACGGTCGAATCGGAACCGATGTTCTTTACGGCCTTGGCGCTTCTGATCGTTGGAAATGGTTTTTTTAAGCCGAACATTTCTACGGTGGTTGGCTCCCTCTATCCAGAAGGAAGCCCCAAGCGAGATTCAGGCTTCACCCTCTTCTACATGGGCATCAACCTCGGCGCCGCTTTGGCACCGTTGCTCTGTGGAATGATCGGTGAAACCTTTGGTTGGCACTACGGATTTGGCCTTGCGACCGGCGGCATGTTGGTCGGACTCGCGGTGTTCGTCGCTCCTCCCGCGATCACCCGCGCACTCATCGTCGGCGGTGCGGCAGTAGGCACCCTGACCATGCTCATCACCGGAATCATCGATCTCCCTGGTCTTAGCGGAGTGATGGATAAGGCCTTTTCCGATGAGAACATGGGCATGTTCGGACGGCTGTCCTACATCGGATATCGCCTGATCAACGGCGTAAAAGGCGACTCTGGCGAAACGGTTCAGTTGCTGTTCCCGGACGGATGGTGGATCATGGCCACGGTCAACGCGCCCATCGCCGTCGCCCTGATTGTGGCGGCGGGCATCGCGGTGGTCGCCGTTTCTCGAGGGTCTTTGCCCGCGCACGTGGGCCTTCCTCCAGTCCCCGAGCGGCTGACCCAACCAGCCCTCGCCCCGCTTGGAGACAAGCTTCAGCCGTATTATTTGGCCATCATCGCCGCGGGCGTGGTTCTCGCGTATGCCGTTCCACCCTACTCTTTGTTGGGATACACTCTTGCCTCGGTGGGGTTGTTCGCCATTGCTCTTCCATGGCTAACCGCTGAACGTGCGGTCTACGCAGGCGTTGTGGCTGCGATCCCTGTATTCGCGCTCATCGTGCAGCGGGATGAAATCGCCGGCACCGCGCTCTCCGTCTTTGGTGTGATCGCCCTGGGGTCCATCGCCCGCGAAGCCTTCCGCTCCGAAAAAGTCGAGCGCGAACGCCTCTATGTTGTCTTGATTCTCATGTTCTTCTCGATGTTGTTCTGGGCCTTCTTTGAACAAGCCGGCAGCTCAGTCAACAACTTCACGGATCGCAACGTCGATCGCGTCGTGTTGACCGACGAGATCACCAGCGCCGATGTTGGAAAAACGCTCGATGTACGCCTGACCCAAGAATACCTAGGCCGCACCCTTCCCGGCGAAACCGAGCCCTTGAACATCACCCGCCTCAACCAATTGCAGGCGGAGAAAGCGGATACGGTCACTTGGACGATCACCACGGCGGAAGTGGGACTCCCCCTCGGCGGCCGTGAACTTCCCGCCTCGCTGTTTCAGGCCACGAACCCGCTGTTCATCCTGATCTTCGGGTTGGTGTTCAGCGCGCTGTGGAGCGCGTTGGGCAGAATGGGCATGGAGCCCAGTACCCCGGTGAAATTCGCTTTTGGGCTCTTGCAGCTCGGTCTCGGGTTCTTCTGCTTCTGGTGGGGAGCCTACATCTCCGACGAACGCGGCATGGTCGGCATGATTTGGCTGGTCGGAGGCTACCTTCTGCATACGACCGGCGAGCTTTGTCTGTCGCCTGTCGGACTCTCGATGGTCACTCGGCTTTCGCCGGGACGAATCGTGTCCACTGTCATGGGCGGCTGGTTTCTCGCAACCGCGTTTTCCAATGTTCTCGGCGGCTTTATTGCGAAGTTGACCGGTGTCCATGAAGAGGGCGGTGGAGCTCAGCAGATCCCCATCCCTCTCGAAACGTTGCCTCTGTACACCAACGTCTTCTTCCAGATCGGCGTAATCTCGATTCTGTCTGCCCTGTTCCTGCTCGCCATTTCACCGTTCCTGAAACGCTGGATGCACGAGCAACCCGGGCAAGCGCCTACCCGCGGGCACTGAGTCCCGATCGTACAGCTGGTTTACTATCGCACGACCAAACGCCGTGCGAAGCGTAGGTGAGGAGCTAGCTTTCGTCGCAATCCCAGATTTCGTCGCAGGCCGGCTCGTCGACCTCCAGCGCGTCATCGCCACAGTCGGCCGCCCGCATCGCTTTTAGGCACTTGTACGCATTCCCGCCGTCGTACTCGCAGTCTTCAGACCATTCGATCAGGTCTTCAAACTCGGATTCCAGGTCCTCCCGACAGTCTTTTTTGCTGTCGTAGAACTCCTCCACCTCGTCTTCGTAGCACTCAAACGCTTGATCGCAGGTCACATCCGCGAGCTTCCCAGGCAGGGCGCGTTCGCTTACGGTGCAGCCCATCAACCCAATCCAAAGCCAACGCATGCCCACCTCCAAGGGCGAGCTTACAGCGTTTCCAGCAGATCCGATAGCCGATCGCGCAAGCGCTCCAGCTCACGTCGCACTTCCTGGCGCTCCGCTTTCCAACGCTCGGGATCGGCCTCCGAGCGCTCCAAACGGAACACAACCAAGTCTACGTCGCGGACCACATCGTCGAGGGTGTCGGCGGCACGGCTCACGCACACCTCCGCAGACACCATAACTGGTCGCCCCGCGGGGACGGCGACCCGATTTCAACGTTGGCCGAACGGCTACTCGGCCGATTCGTCACATTCGTAGATTTCCTCGCATGCCTTTTCATCGTCGGCGTCCAGCTCTTCCTGATCGCAATCGGCGCCCTTCATGGCACCCAAACATTGGGTGGCGTTCTTGGCGTTGTATTCGCACCCGTCCGGAATATCGGAGAACAAGTCCTCATACGCCTCGGTCAGCTCCTCGCGGCAGTCCGCTTCCGATCCGTACGCCTCGGTAGCTTCGGCCTCGTAGCACTCAAACGCGCTGTCACAGCTTACTTTCGCGACCTTCCCCGGAAACGCCTTTTCGCTCACCAAGCAGCCGGCCAACCCCAAAGCCAACAACGACATCTTGTACATCAAACCTCCCTGTTTTCGTTCCATAACCGCCCGCTGCCTCCCCGGCATCATGGTCGTCTTCAGGCGCGTTGCACGAAACGCCGGGAAACCCATCCAAGCTGGGGACGGTTGGCGCCCCAAAGCAAATCGAGCCCCCTTGACACATTTCTGACAAGTGGTCTTTTGAGACTCACAAATCCCGCGGCGCACCGCTAAGGCAGCGGCTCCGCAGGCATTTTCAACTCCCAGAAATGCGGTG
>SYKL01000441.1 GCA_005797785.1 Pseudomonadota bacterium
ATTCACGGCGGCGGCCTCGATCTGGTGTTCCCACACCACGAAAATGAAGTCGCACAGTCCGAATGCGCCAATCAGCACCGGCCGTTTGCACGGTATTGGATGCACAATGGCATGCTCACCGTCGCCAGCGGCGCCAAGATGGGCAAAAGCCTCGGCAACAGCGTCAATATCAACGCGATTTCTGCACAATACCCTGCGGAAGCCCTACGGTTGTACTACCTGCAGACCCACTACCGTTCGCAACTTCCCTGGACCGAAGAAGCGCTTCCCGAAGCGCTCGCCATGTTGGCCCGGTTGTACGAAGCGCGCGAAGCGGCGGAATCCCTCGGTGGAGACGGCGACATTACGGCGGTCACCCACGATCTCGGCAAAGAGGCGCGAGAGCTGTTCGATCTCGGCAAAGCGTTCCACGAGAAGTTCTTTGGCGCGTTGGACGAGGACTTCAACACCGCGCAGGCCCTCGGATATGCATTCGAGCTCGCCCGAGCAGTAAATCGCTTTACTAATCACAAGCAGGCGAAGAAGCGCGGTGCCCCGGTGGTCGCACCTGCACTCAAGGCGTTCGAGCTCCTCAAGTGCATCGGTCTCCTGCAGCTCTCCAGCGCGGAATTCCAAGCCGAGGTCAAGAGCAAGCGCCTGAAGGCGATGGGCCTCGATCGCCAAGAGATCGAAGGTCTGCTCCGTAAACGCACCGAAGCCCGCTCAGATCGGGATTGGGCGCGGGCGGACGCGATCCGAGCCGATCTCGACGCCAAGGGCATCGTGGTCATGGACTCGACCGAAGGCGTCGATTGGAAGGTTAAGCTGGTGTTTGAGGCGGAAGCCTAAAGCGCCAGCAGCATCGTGATGTCGGCGACAGACTGTCCCCGCACGCGAAACAGATCGGGCACGCGACCCGCTTCCACAAACCCAAACTTACGGTACAACGCCCGCGCTGGTGCGTTGTGCTCAAACACCTGCAGTTGGACCCAATCCAACTGCTCTTCTCGAGCCCATTTCAGCGCTGTGGCGATCAACGCGCTTCCCCAGCCTTGTCCCCGATGGGAACGTTCGATGCCCATCATCAACAGCGCTCGGTGCAGCGTGGACGGCACCGCCAGCGGGTGAACCAGGCGAAGCTCGCCCACAATCTGCTCCCCGTCCACCACGCCCCAGGTGCGTTCCCACCCGATCGCTTTCGCCGAAGCCCCCCAAGCAGGCAACAGACGTTTTTCCAGCTTCTCCAAGGACATAGGCCGCGGCTCATCGAACGGTGAAAACAGCACATCGCCATCGCGGCCATTTTCGGCCTCATGGCGCTGGTGATGTGCGTACAACGCGGGAAGATCGTCCAGTCCTAGCAGTCGAATGGTGGGTGCCATTTTTCGTCCGTTGTCAGGATTGCAGCTTAACACCTCCGAAAAACGGCTGTGAGCCGCGAGGACCGCAAAGGAGCTGGCCTGCAGGCCGCGACTGCGGACCGCAGCAAGCGACGCAGGGACCGCACCTTACCACCTTGAAAACTTGCTAAACGCCGCGAGGCCAAGGAGCGCAGCGAGGACCGCAAAGGAGCTGGCCTGCAGGCCGCGACTGCGGACCGCAGCAAGCGACACAGGGATCGCGGTGTTTAGCAAGTTTTCAGAAGGCGAAGCCGAGGCCGGCGGAAACGCCGACCTGCTCATCCCTCACTTCGCCATACACATCGCCGGACTCAGCGCCCAACACCGAAATGTGCCGGTTGGTGTACCCGAAACCAACGTCCGCATACAGCCCGCTGATGATGTGGGCCCCCACCTTCACGTCCAAAGCGGACATGTAGGGGGACGCCATGTAAAAGCCTTCATTGAAGCCTGCTTCTGCGAACCAGCGCCCGACATCCACCGCGTACTCGGCGCCCACCGAATAGCCCGGCAGCGCGAGGGTGTCGTACTCGATGGTGCAGCCGTCTTCGAGACAACCGCGGAACAATAGGAAGTCGGAGTACTCAAATCCCGCGCGAGCGCCGACGTGCATGTTGGCGGCGCCGACCTTGAAGGGGTACCGGCCGATCACCGCGACCCGTGCATCCACCAATTGATCGGAGACCGTTTCCCCTTGGAAAAGGTCGGTTCCAATGGCATACCAGCCCACCCGCACCCGACCGTCGAACCCGAGGTATTTCAAGCGATCCGGGAAAAATCGGCTGTCCACTACGATTCCATGGGCATTGGCGTTGGGGCCGGCGTCGCCTCCGACCTCGAACACCACCGGAAGCAGCGGTCCATCCGACACTTCGGATGACTGGGTATAATGATACGAACCGTAGGAATATCCTAACCCTAGGCGAAAATCGGGGGCATCTTTGGCCACCGCCACCGGTTTGGGGCCTTCGGATGTGAGTGTGCCAATTCCACCGGTCACAGCCGGAGTTTCCGTCACGGGAGGGGTGGTGGTCGGCTCCAGCGTGCCCCAACCGACCACGGCGGCAGGCGTTCCCGCACTGACCGGCACCTTAATAAAGGCGCTCTGACCTTTGGAAGTCGCCACCGACACCTTGACCTCCGCGGTAGCCGTTTCCGGAACCGTCAGCGGGATCGAGTAGTCGCCACCGCCGAGATCGGCCACCGGGCCAAACACTCCGGAAGAGGTCAACAGTTCGAGGGTCTCACCGGCGATGCCGCGTCCCTCCCCGTCGGTCAACCGCACCTTCAACTGCAGCGTTCCTCCTGCCGGAACGCTTGCCGGCTCCGACCGAACCGTCAAACCAGAATTGGGAGCTGGATTCACAGGAACCGGAGCGGCCTCGGCGGCAGTGGCCACCGTCGCCCCTTCCCGCGCCACATGCACCGACGCCACCCGCTTCGCCCAGTCTCGAAACGCCGGAGCAACCCGCAACTCTCCAAAATCCACCTTCGCCCGGCTCGCCTGAAGCACTGCCGCCGAACTCGTAAAGTTGCCGTTCGCCGCAGTGATCACGGCAACATCCGGCGTTGCTCCGGCAACATAAGCGGCCTGGCCGATGCCAAACGCGTTGGTGTTCAATGCGGAGGTGCCCAGGGTGCCATCGCCGTCGACCAGAAGTTGAACCGGCACATTTCCTACCGGAGAACCCCAAGCGTCCACGGTGACCACGGTCAACAGCACCGTTTCGCCAGGCGCAGCAGAGTCCGCAGACGAATAGAGCAATACGTCGACCACGCCCCCACTCGCAGATGCGCCCTGAACGGCCGCCGACACCGAGAGTGATTGGCCTTTGGTCGCCGACAAATCCGCGCGGTAATCGCCACCGCGGAGATCGGTCACATCGCCTTTCACCGTGCCACCCGCAGTGGCCCAGCTAAAGGAGCCGTCCGCAAACCCCTTTTCGTCGGCGCCGCTCAAGTGCGCAAACACCTTGACCGCCTCAGCATCCGCCGTGAGCGTGTCGGGGTCGGCTTTCAACGTGAGAGCGCTCGGCAATGCAGGAACCAACGACACTTCCTTGCTGTCGTTTTGAACCGACGATCCCTCCACCGACACCTTTAAGGTGACGGTGGTCGCCGACGCCGACATCGGCGGCGTATACAGGACTTGGAACACCCCATTTCCCAAAGACTCCGGCGAGGAAACTACGCCCGCGGAAGCCAATACATTGACCTTGGTGACGGCGTCCGGCTCGCCAGTCGGGGTTCGCACGACAAAACGGTAGGGCACCGCCAATCGGGAGTCCGACGGGATCTTCGTGGGTCCGGGCAAAAACGCCAAACGCCGCGTCTCCGGAACCTTGAGATCCATCGGTTCTGACTTCGAAACTCCCCCGGTGACCGTCACCAAGGTCGCTGAGTTGACGCCGGGGGGCACCAACACGGGAACCACCGCGCGACCGTCCGCCCCGGCAACTACAGGTCCAAACTCCTGTCCCGCGACCTGCAACAGCACCGAGCTCTGCGGCGCCGCCTGCACCGGGTAGTCGGTCTTTCCGACTAATGGTAAGGTCAGTTGACCATATCCTCGCTCGGGATGGGCGCGATCCACCACGCTCAGAATCGCCAAATGCGGATAATTCACCCGCGGCGCCACATAGCGCGCGGTGTACGTACCCGAGCCCATGGACGTCACATTCGTGACCTCGCCGGAAGAGGCGACCATCACCAGGTCCGCGTTGTCCACGGGTTGGCCCGCTTCATCCTTCACCGTGATTCGAAGCGTGGAATCGACATCCTGCCCCAGCACGATGGCCGGTCGGCTCGAGGTAAACTCCAACTTCAGCCAATTGTCGGAACGAATCGCGATTTTGCGTTCCACTTCGATCGGCTTTTTGTCCGCCGTCTTCCCCTTGAATTTCAGCGTAATCTCGCGATCGTCGCCGCCGATCGTGCAGCGTAACGTCCCCGCGTAGACGCCATTTCCGACTTCCACCCAGTCGGCGACCACGCCTTCGCTGGTCGTCACCTTGCCTTTGATGCCTAACAAGGGCTGGCCGGTGGTATCGAGCGCCAACAGTTGAACGGGAAGAACTCCTTCATGGCTCTGGGCCACCGTCACCAGCTCCACCACTCCGGGTTCCTGCGCAAATGCGACATTTGCAATGCAACAAACGACGGGAATGGCCAACGATGAGTACCGTACGCGCATGGAAAGCTCCAAACCGAACGACGAACGTAGCCTGCCGGGCCTCGCGCGCACGTCAATCCCTCGTCAGCGAAACCCATTTGGTAAGGTCACTTGACTACATCTACAGCAGGCGCCGCGCCTTGATATCCAAATAGTTCGCCAACAAGGCCGGCGTAAGTCGATCGGGGTCCGCGTCCACCACCAGCGCGCCCCGTTGCCGCAGCCGGGTCAACGAACGTTCGCGCCACCCCAAAATCTCGGCCGCTGCCCCGCGTGCATACACATCCTCGTCGATTTCCGCCGTTTTTTCCAACAGCTCCATGATACCGCTGTCCCGAAGCCAAACGCAGACCGGCAGATGTCGTGAAGTCAGTCCTTTGACCAGCGCTTCCGCGAGATCGGCATTCGCTTCATCGATGACCGAGGTGAACAACACCACCAAGCTGCGGCGGCGCACATGCGTTGACAAATGACGAAAAGCAAGCGCGTAGTCCGGTTCTTCAAAAGACGGAAACACATCGTAGCTGGCGCGAATCAGCCGGGCGCCGCCGCGTGCACCGCCCTTGGGCGGCAACCACACCCGCACCTTTCGGTCGAAAATCAGCAGTCCAACTCGATCTCCATGCCGGAGGGCCACCTGGCCCATCATCAATGCAGCGTTCAGCGCGCGATCAAAGGAAGTCAGATCCCCATTTTCGGCGCCCATCATTCGCCCGGCGTCCACCATCAAAATCAGGTTTTGATTCACCTCTTGGCCGTACTCTCGGCTCACAAATTCGCCACGGCGAGCGGTCGCACGCCAGTCCACATGCCGATACGGATCGCCAGGAACGTAGGGTCGTAGGCGTTCAAACTCGTTTTCGCCGCCCGGGCGACGTCGGGTGCGGGTCGGCAATCGGGACTCGTCCGAGCGCGCGGCGATCCCGTACGATCGCAACTGCGCAAAATCCGGGTACACCTTCGCGGCGCCGGGGATCAGCATTCGGGTCTGCCGTTCCCAAAATCCGAGCGGCGACGCCCAACGAAAGGTGATCGGTCCAAAGGGGTGCTCTCCCCGACGGTCGATCCGCAAAGGGTAGGTCACTCGCGTGGTTTGCGCGGCAGGAAGCGCCACCGACGCCGGAAGCCCTTCCGCTGTACCAGGAAGATCCTCGGTAAACCGGAGCTGCAACGCACGAGAACCCACGTTTCGAATCGCGATCGTTACTTTGAACGGCTTCCCCACGGACTGCACCGCGCCAAACTCGCGACTTACCTCGAGCTTTCCACGTGCCAGCACGGCGTCACCGATCGCGATCACCATCAAGACCAAATCCAACGCCAACAGTGGAATCCATACCGAACGGTATACAATCGCAAACATCCCTACGAACGCAGGGAGCAGCGCTGCGAGGATCAGTCGGCGGGTCGGAATCACGTGGGGCGGCCTTTTTCACCGCCGGGAACGGGGATGTCTTGGAGGATCGCCGCAACCACCGAATCCGAGCTCACTCCCTCCAATTCAGCATCGGGCTGCATCAGGAAACGGTGGCGAAGCACAGGAGCGGCCAGCTCTTTGACGTCGTCGGGGATGATGAACGCGCGGCCTTCAGCAGCCGCCAACACCTGCGCACACAACAGCAACGCCAAGGAAGCTCTGGGGGAAGCTCCTAAATCCACCGAAGGGTGCTGACGGGTGCGCCCCACGATTCGGGCGATGTATTCGAGCATCGGTCGATCGGCCCGAACCCGGCGAGCCACCTGCCTCAAGCCTTCGATCCCCGCCGCATCGATCACGGTCTTGAGGTCCGCGGCGTGCAAATCCGAAGCATCAAAACCACGAATGACGTGCTCCAACAGATCAATTTCCACCGCCTCAGTCGGATGGGTGATCACCAGCTTCATCAAGAAGCGATCGAGTTGCGCTTCCGGAAGTGGGTATGTGCCCTCGCTTTCAACGGGGTTCTGCGTTGCAATCACAAAGAACGGCCGCGGCAACACCCGGGTGACGCCATCGATCGACACCTGCCGATCGCTCATCGCTTCGAGAAGTGCGGCCTGCGTTTTCGCGGGAGCGCGGTTGATTTCATCGGCCAAAAGCAAGGGGGTAAAAATCGGACCCGGCCGAAACTCAAATTCATTTGCACGTTGGTTGTAGATGTTTCCACCGGTGACATCCGACGGCATCAAGTCCGGCGTAAATTGAATCCGCCGAAAGCCAATTCCAACCACATGCGCGAGACTACGCGCGAGAAGCGTCTTTCCGATGCCGGGGGGCCCTTCCAGCAGCACATGTCCGCCCGCGACCATCGCGATCAACGCCGATCGAACGACCGACTCTTGGCCAAGAACCACGCGTTCTACCTGATGCACCATGGCATCAAAGGTCGAGGCGAATGCCGCCACGTCCGTCTCAGTGGCTAAGGCCGGTGCGTCAACTTCCACAGTTCCTCCAAACGATCGAGATCGGTGCGCTGGTTTGGGCCTTCCGGGTGGGCGGCCGCGTCTTCCAATTCAGCAATAAGGCTCTCAGCGTCGCCCTTGGCATAGCCGCTTCGACGCGCCGCTTCGAACAACGCCCGCGCCCCCAAGCGGGCCAACCAGTACGCTGCCCCCATCGACAACGCCCGGCGGCTCGCACCTCGGCGCATCCAATGAACTGCAACCGCGTGAACATGCTCGGGGAAGCGTGTTCTTCCGTCGGTCGGCAGGTCACGCAATGGCGCAAAAGGCCACCCCCGGCTCCAAGCCAATAATGCCCCAGCGAGCAGCAGCTGAAGCGCTACCGGCAGTAGTCCGGCTTTTTTCAGCGAACTCCAGGGCGTGGTGGCATCGTCTCCGCCTCGGGTGGCCACTTCCAACTTCGCTGGAATCGGCACATTCCACAGGCCATCGTCCACGCCATAGTAAGGTGCCTCGATCAGGAACGCTTCATTTGCCGGCACCAGCATCGCGCCGTTCCAGAACAGGCGCTCATCCGCAACAGAAATGACGCCACCCAAACCCACACTCAGCGCTTGAACCACACCGTAGTCATTCCCGCCGATGTCCACCGTCAACCAGTAAACCCCTTTACCATTTTGCCAGGCGTACAGGGGGCCGGTTGGCAGTACCGGCACCGCCGTAGCACGCGTCCTTGCGTCGTTTACCGCAAGTCCCGCGGGCAGGGCAAACCGAACGCCGAGATCTGGAAAAATCGCCGAGGCGTCGCCGGCGACGTACAACAGCCCGCCGTCCTCACACCATTTCCGAAGAGAAACCTCGTCTTCGGCCCCCAACTCAACCCGGCTTAGGTCCAACACCACAATGTGAGTCTGGTCGTCCAGGGTCCCGAGCCCCCGCAATCGCCACGTGGCCTCGTAGCCAGCTTGCGAAAACAACGGTTGAATCGCAGCATCTCCGCTGGACTCATAGCGATTGGCGAGCGCATCCTCCGGTGCCGCCAAGGTCCATGCCAGCAGCGCGGCCATCAATGCCGCCAACAGGCGTTCGGCAGCAGATAACGCATGTTTTGCGCGATCCGCGCTGATCGCGCGTTTGCCAAACCGCACCTCCTCCACAGTGCGGATAAGCTCCTTCATCGGATCGTGTAGCTCCGGAGTACGTTTCAACTGACGCAGGTACTCCCGATCGGTGCGCGATCGGTGCAGGGTCAGCTTTTCCTTTTCCTCCAAACGCCGAAGCGCAGCCGCGCGAGCCAACAATACCGCTTCATCCAATCGTCCCGCCGCCAACGCCTCACGCGCCGCCGCCAACAGATCGGCGCTTGGCGCCACCGGAACCGCCTCGGACAGCACGTCCACCTGAACCGGAACCGGAGGTGGAGCCACTGGTTTTGGCTTCCACCGCAGCGACCACCAACTGATCAGCCACCGCACCACCAAGGCGAGGATCGCGACGACAAAAATCGCCACAAACCAACGAAGGATCGACAACATGGGCCCGGCAGACTGTTGCGGAGGATCGCACGAAGGAAAGTTGGGGGGCGGGGTCTGCGGCGTGGGAGTCGGCGGCGTGGGCGCCCCCGAAAACCCATCGTTTCCGCACCCTTTGGGCACATTGGGCGGCGGCGTGTTGCCAGGCGCGGGGGCCGGCTGCTGGCAACCCATAAAGTCCGTCGGAGGCGCCGCCGTGGCCGTCGTGTTCGCGCACCAAGCCTGAAAAGCCGCGCACCGATCGTCCGGGATCTCCTGGACAACATCGCACCATTCCCGAGCTTCCTCGGTCATCAGGCCGGGGTCGGTACAGAACTGAAAACCCGATGCATGCAAAAGCGGATCATCTGAAGAATCGGTGTCCACCGGCTCTTCGGCCCGAGCCACCAGCGCCAACCACAGCAGGATCATGGCTTCAGACCCGCAGCGCGCAACGCCACCTGGAGGTCCCATCCCTCAGCACGGGTGCGAGTGTCGACATACAGCAGCAGTCGATACAGCGAATAAACCCCTTGTGCCGCGACCATTCCTCCGATCGACCACGGGGTCAGCTTGCCATCCATTGCATTGCCGAACGGTTCGCCGAGTTGAAACAGCCCATCCACGATCAGCTGCCCGACCGCTTCGCCGATCACCGCAAACCAAAGCGTGAGCACCCACCAAGCGAACATCCCCGCAAGCGCCGTTCCAAACTGCCCCATCACCAGTCGAAAGCTGCGTCGAAGCCCCGTGGAAAAGGAAGCGCGCTCGAGCACGATCGCCTCGGTCGCAAACAGCGTCATCAGCTGCAGCAACGGCCAGAAAATGGTGAGCAGACCCCCCAACCACAACACAAACCACAGGCCGATCAACGGCACAATCCGAGACAGGAGATCTCGGATCACATCGCGAATCCGCAGCTCCTCCGAAAAGAGCCGGCGGGCCAAAGCGATGGTGAACGGCGCCTGCAACATCGGTGCAAACACAAACAACGCCAGCGCCAACGCCGGATCACCTTCGGTAAACCAACATCCCGCGCTCCACACCAACCATGCGGGGCCCAACCACCAAACCGCCAATCGAATGAAGGGTCCGGGCCACTCCCGGAGCACCCGAAACAGCAGATCGAAGGACTCCAGCGGATCCCTTGGACGAAGCTCCAATCGGCACTGGTTCGGATTCATCGGTTCCGACCGCCAAACAGCAACCAGCCGCCAACAATAAACCACTGAATCGCGCCGAACACGTATTTGATCGCCGCGGGTGCCGGTCCCGCGCTCCAAAATCCTTCGATCGCCGCCGCGACAAACAGCAGGGCTGCCGAGGCCACCACCAACCGGAACAGGGAAGGGCCCGCCTTTTTTAGCGATGAAGCCCGCGTCAATCCCTGGGTTTCAATCAAGGCCCAACCCAGCTTCAAGCCCGCTGCGCCCGCCACCACGATGCCCGTGAGCTCCCAAGAGGAATGTCCAGCGACAAACTGGAGAAGATTGAACCCATTGCCCACGGAAAACAGGTACCCAAAGGTGGTCCCGATCACCAGCCCGTTGTACACGAGCATAAACATCGACCCCAGGCCAAACAGTGCTCCCGTTGCAAAGCACCGAAACGCGATCCCCACGTTGTTGAACACGTAGAACCCCGCCATCGCGAAGTCCTCCCCCGAACCGCGCGCCACCTCGGCTTGGGAGTACATCGTTTCATATTGCGCAAGGGCATCGGGCGGCAGGATCGAAGGGGCAAAGGTCGGCCAGAGCAGCGTGCCCACCACCCCCACAAAAAAAGGACCGTAGAAAAGAAGGTTCGAAAGTAGAAAAAAACGCCAGCTCGCCCGAACTTCCGCCGGGGCTTCCGCCGCGACCAACCTGAGGAACTGCACTCCGACCCGTCGCCGGGCCCCGTACAGGGCGTTGTGGGCTCGCGCCGCGAGGTCGTCGAGGTGTGCTCGCACATCATCGAGATCAAGCCCCTGCGCCCGCGACAGGTCGGCGCAGAGGGTACGGTACAGCGAGGCAACCTCGCTCCATTCTGCACCGGAAAGCGAACGACTGGTGTGGAGAAGGCGCTCCAGGCGCTCCCAGCGCGGCTTGCGCGCAGCGACAAATTGTTCGCGATCTTCGGTCATTGGTAGCGGCCCATGTGCCGGGCGTACGCCAACGCCAGCACCCGCTCAGGCCGCGCCGATTGCACACCGGTGCGCTCGCTGATCGCCGGCGCCAAATAGCGCGCGAGTTCGTCAGCGCGATCGCGAGATAAGGTCCTTCGTCGGCTCAGAAAATTCTCAATGGCGATCCGCTCCTCGCGCGTCAGGTCCACGCGAGCGGGCAGACTTTGGCGCTCGGCGTCCGACACTGGCGGTTCAATCGCTACCTTGCCAAGGACCGCCGCCCGCTCTTCCACTACCACCAAGGTGCCTGCGGCCAGATCGCCCAATCGGCGCAGCTTCCGATCCAACAACATCGTCAGCAAGCCCAAACCAAAGGCGATAGGTAGGAAATCCGCTGTACGTAGAAAATTCCGCAACACCGAATCCTGCAAGCGGACCGGCGAGCCATCCTCCCGCACCACCCTCAAGCTTAAGAAGTACTTCCCTGGCGTACGACCCGAGAACAGCACCTCAAAAAACACCCCGTAGAACCACTGCACAAAAAACAGCAGTACGGAATAAAACCCGATCGATGCGGTCAAAAGACCCGGTGCCCAGGCCAACAGCAGCAGCGCCAACCCGACCATGACCACAAACACCAAGGAAACCACCGCATCGATGAGCCAAGCCGCCGCGCGCCGGCCTGGACCCGCCACCCGGTACCGAAACCACACCCTTTCGGGGGTTTCAATGCGCGCTGTGGTGTCCAGCCTCTCCAAAGGATCTCCGGCGCGGACCCCATCCAAGAGCGCCGCCGCCGATCCATACGCCGTCGACCTCAAGCAACGCAAGAATTTCCCGATGTTCCCACAAGGTCCAAGCGGAATCCGCACGCATCCGCAAACGGCCTGATCCTTTTTTCGGCCAAAGATGCTAACGTTCAATCGTCGAAGTTTATTCCATTTCATGGAAGGTTCCATGCCGCGCACGCTCAGCCCAGAAGCACGTTTCAACCGTTTGTTTCTGCTCCTCGGGATCCCTCTTGTCAGTTGCGCGCCGTCCGCGCAGTCGGGCTCTGACAGCGAAATCCTGGCCACCGAAGACAGCGAAACGGGTCCAGGATCCTTAAATTCCAGTGAGGCGACGGCGGGCGTTCCCAATGAGTGGTGGGCGGGCGTGTCGGTCGGCCTGAACAACACCCAGTATCAACTGCGTGAGACAAAAGTAGGTTTTAAAGCATCGAACCCGATCGCTGGCGTCCAGATCGCCTTCCTGCCCGACGAGGTCGCCGTTCGCCCGGCGGGCGCCACCGATCCCCTGCAATTCAAGTTCACACGCTGGGGGCGTGAGGGGAACCTCGCGGAAGTTCAGCCAGCAAGGCCCCAACGCGGAGAGTGCCTAGCGACAGGCGAGGTCGACGTCACTGGACAGTGCTTGGAACGGCTGGAGTACGACCGGGGTTCCGCCGTCGAGTGGTGGTCCAACCGCAGCGCGGGCTTGGAGCAAGGCTGGGATCTCCTCGAGCGTCCGGCGGGCGATGGGTATGTCGTGCTCGAGGTTGAAACCGACGCTGAAGCGGACGTCGACGAAACCGGCGATCGCATCACTCTCACCACAGATTCGGGCGACAGCGCCCAGTATTGGGGCGCTTTGGCGTGGGATGCGCGCGGTCGGGAGTTGCCTGCGGTCCTCGATGTGGTCGACGGTCGGATCCAGGTGGTGGTGGATGACACGGGGGCTGAGTGGCCCATCACCGTCGATCCCATGATCGACTCCGGCCTCACGTTCACGGGACCGTCGGGTCAAGCCTCCGAATTTGGATTTTCCGTCGCGCTCGGCCTGATCGATGGCGACACGTACCCAGACCTGGTGGTGGGAGCGCCAAAGTGGGACGTCGACCACGCCGGAAATCCGGGTACCGCTGAAGGTGCGGTGTTCGTCTTTCTCACGACCGCCGCGAATGACGTGTTGAGCACCACCGCGTCGCAAATGATCGTCGGCAGCGCCGCCGGAGACGAATTTGGGAATGTAACGGCGATCGGCGACCTCACCAACGATGGTGCCGCCGATATTCTGGTCGGGACCAGGAAATACAATTCCGGTGTGGGACGCGTCTACCTGTTCGACGTCAACTCGGGCAACGACACCTCGATCGGAACTCAGTTGGACGCGTTCGTCACCGGTGCCAACGCGACCGCCACCATCACCGGCGTGGCCGGAAGTGACTTTGGCTCGGCCATCGTTGTCACGCCCGACGTATCGGGCGGTTCCAACCGAGATCTGTTCATCGCTGCCGAAAACTACAATTCAGGAGCGGGTTGGGTCGGCCACTGGCCGGGGGAAGCTTTCGCAGGGAACACGACCATCAATCCCGGAAGTCACTCCTATTGGGAGTACGCCGGCGCAGCGGGAGCTGGCCTTGGTTCCTCGATCGAAACCGCGTCGCCGAGCACCGACGGTACCTCCACCTTCGACGTGTTCATTTCAGCACCGAAGACGGGGGCTGGAAACGACGATGGTTCCGTATACACCTTCCACGTTGCTTCAAACGCCGTGGGTGCATCCCCCGCCCAGACGCTTTCGCCGTCGACCAACGAAAGCTTCGGCCTCGTCATCGGTGCTTTAGGCGACGTGGACAGCGACGGCTACGGGGACGTGCTCGTCGCATCGCAACTAGGAGGCACGGACGGAAAGATCCAGCTCTTCCGCGGAGGATTCGACATCGACGCAGGTGCTCCCACCGATCTGGAGCTTAACCCCACCGCCGCTTGGTCGCGCACCGGGGCCGGCGGCGACAGGTGTTTTGGCGCCCGGGCGGCGGGCGACGTGAATCGTGACGGGGAGATGGACTGGTACGCCGGATGCATCGGTGGCAACAGCAACGCCTACCTCTATAGCGGCTCCTCTCCCTTCGTTTCACCAGGCACCCCAGGCACGCCCACCCAGACCATCACCGGACCCGCGTCGGGCTCCCAAATGGGCCGAGGGTATGCTGTATACACTCATGCCAACGTGATCATTCACGCCTTCGGCACGCCAGGGAAGAGCACCAACGACGGTGCCGTCTACGTCTACTACAGCGATCAGGACAATGACCTTTCACCGGATCAATTCGATTGCAATGATTCCAACTCTGGAATCAATCCCAGCGCAACGGACATTCCTGGCGACGGCATCGATCAAAACTGCGACGGCGTCGATAATTGTTATACCGACGCGGATAATGACGGATATGGAACCGCCGTCGAGTTGAACGGTCTCACCATGAGTTGTGGAACCGACACCGGACGTGCGACCGTTTCCACGGACTGCAACGACGGCGCAGCCACCGTTTATCCCGGAAAGACCCTCTCCTCTGCCGACGCGAACAACGGCGTCAACGACGACTGCGACGTCAATGGCGCCGACGAGTGCTACACCGACGCCGACGACGACAACTTCGGTACTACTGTCGTCATCAACGGAAACGCCGATCTCGATTGCGCCGACGCGAACGAAGCCACCGTTTCCACCGACTGCAACGACGGCGCGGCCACCGTTTATCCCGGCAAGACCCTCTCCTCTGCGGACGTCAACAACGGCGTCAACGACGACTGCGACGCCGGCGGCAAGGAAGAGTGCTACACGGACACCGACGACGATAACCATGGTACCGCCGTAGTCATCAACGGAAACGCCGACCTCGACTGCGCCGACGCCAACGAAGCGACGGTGGCCGACGACTGCAACGATGCCGTCAACACCGTCTACTTGGGCGCCTCCGAAACCGTGAACGACGGCGTCGATCAGGACTGCGACAACGTCGACTCCTGCTACACCGACACCGACAACGACAACCACGGCACCGCGGTGGTTGTCGACGGCTCCACCCTCAACTGCACCACCGGCACCGGCGCCCCCGTTTCCGACGACTGCAACGACGCCGTCAACACCATCTACCTCGGCGCCTCCGAAACTGCGGGCGATGGCGTCGATCAGGACTGCGACAGCGTCGACTCCTGCTACACCGACACCGACAACGATGGATACGGTGTCCTGCCGATCATCGATGGATCCACACTCGATTGCGTCGCCGATAAAAACCGCTCGATCGCGAACAACGACTGCGACGACAACGACAAGAAGGCGGGTCCAGGCGGCACCGAAGTCGTCGGCGACGGCATCGACCAAAACTGCGACACCAAGGACGACTGCTACACCGACACCGACGAAGACGGGTACGGAACCAGCGTCGTGATCACCGGCCTGACCCTCAACTGCACCACCGACGCGGGCCGAGCGACCGTTTCCACGGATTGCGACGACGCCGACATCAACGATCATCCCGGTGCGACCGAAACGACGGCCAACGGCGACGATGAAGACTGTGACAACGGCGAAATCTGCTACGTCAACGCCGACGGGGACACCTACCGGCTCAGCACCACTGTGGTCAGCGCGGACGCCGACTGCTCTGACGCTGGCGAGGCCCTAACGACCGTCCTCACCACCGACTGCGATGACACCGACGCGAGCGATTATCCCGGCGCGACCGAGACCGTGGCCAACGGCGACGACGAAGACTGCGATGGCACCGAGACCTGCTACGTCAACGCCGACGGCGACACCTACCGCCTCGGCACCACCGTCGTCAGCACCGACACTGACTGTTCGGACGCCGGCGAAGCGTTGTCCTCCGTTCTTTCCCCCGATTGCGACGACACCGACGCCAACGATTACCCCGGTGCGACCGAAACGGTCGGCAACGGCGACGATGAAAGCTGCGACGGAAAGGAGACCTGCTACGTCAATGCCGACGGCGACACCTACCGGTTGGCCACCACCGTCGTCAGCTCGGACTCGGATTGTGCCGATGCCGGTGAGGCCCTTTCGACCGTCCTCACCACCGATTGCGACGACACCGACGCCAGCGACTACCCCGGCGCCACCGAAACCACCGCCAACGGTGACGACGAAGACTGCGACGGAAAGGAGATCTGCTACGTCAATGCCGACGGCGACGCCTACCGGATCGCCACCACCGTGACCAGCTCGGATTCCGACTGCTCCGACGCCGGCGAAGCGCTCTCGACCGTGCTCACCCTCGACTGCGATGACGCCTCCGCCGCCGATTACCCGGGTGCCCCGCTCGATTCCACCGACGTCAACAACAGCGACGACGACGACTGCGACGGAAACGAAGAGTGCTACACCGACGCCGACGACGACAACTTCGGTACCACCGTGGTCATCAACAGCAGCGACTCGGACTGTCTCGACGCCCTCGAGGCGATCGTCTCGACGGATTGCGATGACGCCTCGGCATCCGATTACCCCAGTGCTCCGCTCGATTCCACCGACGTCAACAACAGCGACGACGAC
>SYKL01000442.1 GCA_005797785.1 Pseudomonadota bacterium
CTTTATTTCGACGGAAGGATATGGGTTTTGGCTGGATAGCACCTGGTACAATGAATTCGATTTGGCGACCGATCGCGACGACGCCTGGAAGGTATGGCACACGGGCCCAGAGTTGGCGTTTGAGGTTTATACTAAGACCCCCGACGATTCTCGGTCGTGGCCGTACCAGTTGATCGATCGGTTTACGGAAGCGACCGGACGACCTATGATTCCGCCCGATTGGACGTTCGGACCTCGGCGCCGAACCGGGCGGACCTCGACGGTGGAGGGAGTCCCTGAACTTCAAGCGATGCGCGACCAAGACTTGGCCTTGACGGCGGCGGACGATTCCGTGCACTTTCTGCCGAGAGGCTCGCATGTGGGCATCGAGGATGATCTTTTGGCATGGACCACCACTGCGCGCGAGCTCGGATATCGTACGAATGCCTATTACAATGCCTATTTGGACGACAATCCGGAAAACCCGCTGATCGACACGCTAAATGAGGCGAAGGACGAGGGATATTTGCTGGCGGACGCCGAAGGTGAATTGTCGGTCTCGTGGCTCATTAGCGGAAGTCCGGTGAACATCGTCACTTTCGACTTCACCAATCCGGATGCTGTGGCGTACTATCAGGACACCATCCAGTGGATGATCGACCTTGGTTATTCCGGTGCAATGTTCGACTTTGGCGAGTACGTCCAGCCCGAGGTGCTGACGCACAGCGGAATGACGGGAGAGGAGTTTCACAACCTCTTCCCGGTGTTTTACAACGAGGCCGTGTACAACAAGTTTGAGTCCTCGGAGCTCGCCGGAGACTGGTTGGCGTTCGTGCGCGCGGGCTACACCGGCTCTTCCCAATACGCGCCGATGATTTGGGGCGGTGATCCGGCAGCATCGTTCGAGGATAGCGACGGCCTGCCGAGCATGGTGCGCGCCGGCATCAATGTGGGCATCTCTGGCGGGGCCAATTGGGGAGGTGATATCAATGGATTTCATTGCGCGGCCGACGGTAACGAAGCCGCGGACGGCGAATTGTTGGCCCGATGGATTCAACAAGGCGCCATGTCCTCGAACATGCAGGACCAAAATGCATGCGCGGGCTTGTTTAATGCAGGTCCGAAAGCCAGCATTTGGACGGCTCCCGAAGGCAAGGAATCGTGGCGCACCTACGCTCGGCTGCACACCCGCTTGTTCCCTTATTTTCGCACACTGGCGGAGGAGGCGCATGCGACGGGAGCGCCGATCATTCGGCATGTCTTCCTTGAAAACCCCGATCGGCCGGATCTGGCGGGGGTAGACGATGCTTTTTACCTGGGTGAGGCGCTCTACGTCGCTCCGGTGGTCGACCGCGGTGCTACGACAAAAACGATCGAGCTGCCGGCTGGGTTTTACTTGGACTGGACGGATCAAGAATTGTTAGTCGGGGGGGCGACTCTCGTGATCGACGCTCCCATCGCCAAGCTTCCGTTGCTGCTGCGCGACGGACGACTGATTCCACTGCTCGATCCGACCATTGATACGCTTTCGGAGGAAGAGAATCCGGAGGTGGTGGGGCCGACGGATGTAGCGGAAGTGTACGATGTGGTCGGATTGCTCTCTACGGATATCGGAGGTGCGAGCTACACCGTTTACGATGACACGTCGTTGACGGTGGCGTGGACGGGTGACTTTGCGCCAGGTGACCTGACCCTGGTCGGTGATGAAAGCGAATTGTCTTCGTGCACCGCTTGTTATTTGGTCGAAGAGCACGACGGCGTTTCTCGGGTTCGTATATCGGCGAACGAAGGCACGGTTCAAGCAGGCGGTTTAACCCTGACTTCCAACGGTGAACGGCGCATTCGTTGGGATTTGTACCTCGTACCATGAGCACCCCTTCCGATCCGTTGGCCCTTGAATTGTTGGATTGGTACCGGCCTCATGCGCGGATGTTGCCGTGGAGGTCCGATCCACGCCCGTACTATGTGCTGCTGTCGGAGCTCATGTGTCAGCAAACTCGCGTAGAAACCGCGCTTCCGTATTTTGAACGCTTCATCGCCCGTTGGCCGACGTTGGAGGATTTCGCTCGGGCCGAAGAGGATCAGGTCGTTCTGGAGTGGGCGGGACTCGGCTATTATTCGCGGGCGCGCAATCTTTTGAAAGCTGCGCGGGCCGCGGTGGAACGCGGTGGAATTCCGCACGATCCCGAGCAATTACGCGCTTTGCCGGGGATTGGCCCGTACACGGCGGGGGCGATTGCGTCGATCGCTTTTGGGATCGCGGAGCCGGCCGTCGACGGAAACGTGGAAAGGGTGTTGTCGCGCGTCGACGGGCGCCAGGAGGACCCGAAGAGTCCCGCGGGCGCTGCGGCCCTGTACGAGCGCGCCAAAGGCCTTCTGGAGGGCGTCCCGGCAGGGGATCTGAATCAGGCGCTGATGGAACTTGGCGCTCGGGTGTGCACGCCGCGCAACCCGAATTGTGCCGCTTGTCCCTGGGCGGGCTCGTGCGTGGCGGAAGCGAGCGGTTCCCCCCAGGATCTTCCCAACAAGAAGAAAAAAGCACCTCCTACCGTTATTCGAGCGGTGGCGGGAATTTGGTCGCAGCAAGGGGCAGTGCTGTGTGGACAGCGTCCACCGGGCCTTTTGGGCGGCATGTGGGAGCCGATTTCGGCCGCGTGCGAAGGCGATCCGGCGACGACCTTGAGTGCGGCATTTCTGGAAAAGACTGGGCTGAAGGTGAAGGTGGGGCAGCGCCTCGGCGAAGTGCTGCACATTTTTTCCCATCGGCGGCTGACGTTGGAAGTGTACGAGATCCGCGGGGCATCCGGCGTCCCAAGCGCGCTATCGGACTATGAGGCGGTAGACTGGGTGGATGCGGCTCAACCGCATGTCGCGCTTTCGACATTGGCTCGGAAAACCCTGGCGTTGGCGCAGCCGCAGCAGCCAGAACTGCAGTGGTTGGCGGCGGAAGTCGATGATGACGCTTGTTGACCCACCCGGTGCGAGCCAACAGCTATACTGCCGAATGGAGGTTGTATGCCCACCGCCGCGGTGGTGATCATCGGCAACGAGATCCTCACCGGAAAATTCCAGGACGAAAACGGTCCATACGCCATTCAGCGCTTTCGAGCTCTAGGATGTGACCTGGGTAGAGTGGTGGTCATCGCGGACGAACGCGAGGAAATCGCCCGGGAGGTCGCTTTTTGTGCTGAACGGTACGATCATGTCGTCACTTCGGGTGGGGTGGGGCCAACGCACGATGACGTGACTTTTTCGGGGGTTGCGGAGGCTTTTGGCGTTGCGTTGGAGCCGCATCAGGAGCTGATGGCTCTGTTGTCGCGATTTCAGCTCCCACAAAACGACGCCACCCGGCAAATGGCGATGTTGCCGCAGGGGGCCGAGGTGTTTTTTGCTCCGGAAACCTCTTTTCCGGTGGTTTTAGTCCGCAATGTGGTGGTCTTGCCGGGCGTTCCGAAGCTGTTCCGACGAAAGTTTGAGGAGGTTTCTGCGCGATTTACGGGGGTCTCGGTTAGCGCCACGCGGTTGTACACCCGGCAGCATGAATGGGAGTTTGCAGCTCAACTCCAAGCGGTAGCTGAGCGTTACCCGAGCGTGAGCATCGGATCTTACCCTCGGTTCGAAGATTCCGGTTTCTACGTCATGATTGCGCTGGAAGGCCGGAATTCGGAGCACCTGACCGCGGCAGTGCGAGATTTGCAGGAATCCCTTGAACTTTTTGAACCCGCGACGACACTCTGATGTCAGCCGGTCTGCGGAGGCGAAAGTGATCGGGCGTCGATACGCATTGCACGTGCATGCAGCCTTCTTTGATCGTACGATCGAAGAGACTTTTTTGAATCTGGGCGAGCCGATTGACATCGGTGGTTCGGGCCGTTTGGTGATCCCGCTTCCGGAAGGGAAAACCCGCCTGGCTCGGGTACATTGGCTGAGCCGAGATCGGGCCGAGGTGACCGACTCCCACGGCGAAACTCACCCTTTAACCCGGGACTCGGCCGTATCCTTGACCGCGGGCCCAGTGAAGTTGACATTGACCATCGCACCCCAGCGTTGGCTGCCGTCTTTCGAATCCCCGTCGGCGCGGTTGACGCTCGGTTGGGCGGTGATGGTCGTTGCGGCCACCACTTTCAGCATTCAAGCGGATGCGGCTACCGCGGTGCTGGAGCCGTATACCTGTCGATTCTTGGCGTGGCTGGCCCCCCTTCATCCGGAATTCGACGCCCAGTACCAAAAGCAGTGTGTTCCGAAGTCTGCAAATCCAGCCAGTGGAGGCTATTTTACCGCGGAGTACTTGGAGCGCCTGCTCCGCGAAGACTATGCGGGCGCCGAGGATGGCTCGATCGAGCTTAAGAATGAAGAACACAGCAAAAAAGAGCAGTCGTTCTTTTTGCCCGCCGGCGCCGAGGGTCCAGCGACTCAGGCCGGTGGTGCTGAGCAAGTGAGTGCCGAGCCCATCCGAACCCAAGGGTTGGATGAGGAATCTCCACCACCGCGCGCCAAGACGGGCGAGCAGCGAAAGGTGGTGGGCGCGGAGCGAGGCAAAGCGGTGCCCAATGCGGAAACCAAAGGCGAACACACCAAAGATGGCCTTGGCAACGGCGACAATCCCGATGCCGAGCAAGCCGAAGAGTCGCCCAGCGAGGAGAAAAAGGGCTGGGGCGTGCGCGATTGGTACGATGCGTCCGATGAGCGGCTTGAACAGCAGGAAATCCGCCAGACGCTTCGCTACGCCAAGGAGCGGTTGAAGATCAATCCCGATGATCCTGATGCTTTGGGCATTCTCTCGTATTACCAATACCTGTCGCAGGATTATGCCGGAGCATTAGCGACTTACGACAAGTACATTTCTCTGTACCCGGACCAGTCCGCCGGCTACAACAACAAGGCGCTGATCTACAAACGCCAGCGGAAATATGCGGCGGAGGAGGCGCTATATCGTCAGGCGCTATCGATCGAGCCGGACGACGTCACCGCGCTCAACAATTTGGCGGTAAATCTCGCCCATCAAAAGCGGTTTGGGGAAGCGCTTCAAATCATGCAATCACTGGAAACGCTGGACCCAGGGGATGCTTACGCGGATTTGCATCGCGCAAAAATTCACGCGGAAATGGGCGACAACGAAAAAGCGTACGCCTATTTGGAACAGTCTTTGGAGGGAATGAAGCAGTTGGATACGCTCCACCACATCGAGTTCCGGCAAGACATCCGCATCGATCCTAGCTTTGAGAAGATTCGGGAGACGGAGCGCTTTCATTCCATTCTGGTGCGTTATTACGGAAAGGACACGCCGCTCCAAGAATAGGGCCGGAGGATCGATGCGGGTTGCGATTTATCCGGGTTCGTTCGACCCACCCACTCATGGTCACCTCGACGTCATTCGCCGGGGGGCTTCGCTGTTTGACGAATTGATCGTGGGCGTTGGCAACAATACATCAAAAAAATATTGGTTTGATGCCCACGAACGGCAGCAGATGCTTCGGCAATGCTGCTCCTCCCTGCCCAACGTGCGGGTGGAAGCGTTTTCGGGCCTGTTGGTCGATGCCTGCCAAACGCTTGGTGCAAGCGTCATCCTCCGTGGGTTGCGGGCCATTGGTGACTTCGACATGGAGTTTCGCAATGGGCTTGCTAACCGGGATCTCGCTGGCATTGAAACGATCTTCTTGCTGAGCGAGCCGGGCAATGTTTTTGTCTCCTCCTCGCTCGTGCGTGAAATTACCTCCTTTGGGGGCGATGTTTCACGGTATGTTCCTGCGGAGGTGTTGCCCGCGGTTCACGCCCGCCGCCCCTGATCTACGATTTGTAGATCGGGCAACGGAAAATCGCCGGCAATGGATGGCACGCGCCGTGCCATAGGTCCGCCAAACTCCATTTACGTTGTGCTTGAGGACGGAATACATGTGTGGAATCGTTGCGTACATCGGTGACAAGAAAGCCCTGCCTCGCCTGATTGAAGGCTTGAGAAGGTTGGAATACCGCGGCTATGACTCCGCGGGCGTGGCGTTGGTGGACCCGAACAGCGATCGCTTGTGGGTGCACAAGACCGTTGGTCGGGTGGAAGAGCTGGCAAAAGGCGTATCCGAAGGCCCGGAAACGACGATCGGTATTGCGCATACCCGTTGGGCGACCCATGGCGGTGTGACCCAGCCGAACGCGCATCCGCATTTGGACACCGAAAATCGAATTGCGGTGATTCACAACGGGATCATTGAGAATTTCAA
>SYKL01000443.1 GCA_005797785.1 Pseudomonadota bacterium
AGCCGAGTTCGATGGCAACCATCGCGATGATGACCAAGCCCCACAGGCCGAAAAACGCGCGTCTGGACATGCGGCGATCGTAGAGGGGTTCATTGAAATGTCAACGTGTCGGCCACCGCCGCAGTATGGAGGGGTATGCCCAGCGAACGCGCCCTTGCCCACATTTCTAGACCCGCACGCCTCCCGGTTTGGCCCATTGCCAGCGGCGTTTTCTGCTGGGCTGCGGAGACGGTGGGCCTTCGTAGTCTGGCTGGGTCCGTAGAAAACCGCTTCGGAGGTCGGGTAACGCCCATGTCATTGCCGATCGAGGCGAGCGACCCTTTTCTGATGTTGGTGCACCACCGGCATACGTTTTCGCGTTGGGATCCGGTACGTCCATTCTCCGCTTTAGTGATGCCGGAGGGCTTTCCGGCGCACCCTCACCGCGGGTTTGAGACGGTCACCTTCGTGTTGGAGGGTGGCATGCGGCATCGGGACTCCACTGGCGTAAAAATGGAGTACCGGAGCGGATCCGTTCAATGGCTGACGGCCGGTCGTGGTGTGCTCCATGAGGAAATGTGGGCCACGAACGAAGGAACCCACGAACTCTACCAAATCTGGGTCAACCTTCCGAAGGCGCACAAATGGGATGCCCCGCAGATTCAACTGTTAGGCCCGGCAGAAGTAACTTCTGAGTCCGACATCTTGCATGCGCCGCTGCCCGTTGCAGCGTTTGCCGGCGTCAGCCTGACCGTCTTGGCGGGTGCATGCCGCGGTGTTTGCTCTCCGATCCGCACTCGCTCCCCGATGACGCTCGTTCGCCTACAATGGGACGATGCGGGGGATTTCTTGTGGGACGATCTCCCCGCGCACCACACGGCTTTGTGCTTTGTTCGCCGTGGTTCAGTCACGGTTGGGGAACGGACCATGGCGGCAGGGGAATTGGGGCATTTCGAGCGGTCTTCGGCCACACGCCTAAAGTTGTGTGCGACAACGGGCACCGATGTGTTGCTTCTCACCGGCGCTCCCCTCCGGGAACCCGTGGCGATGGGCGGGTCGATGGTGATGAACACCCCTTCCGAGGTGGACCAGGCCAACCGCGACTTTCAATTGGGAAAGTTTGGGAATCCCTGGCCGCACACCGCGACGGACGAGGAGTGGCGGGCGGCGATCGCCGATCGTAAACTACTTTACTAATTCTTGGGCGCGCCCCTTCGGGCCGGCCTCCTTCGGGCTCACTGCGCTCGGTTCGCGCCTTCTGGCGCGGAACCGCGGCTGCGCCGCGCCCTCCGTCCGCCTCGCGCGCTTGCCGTCGCATTTGCCCATTGTAGCGCGACACGCTAACGGGCCAGATGCACAAACCGACCTTGTTGATCTCCCTGTTTGCGATGCTCACCTCCGTGTCCGGCCTGGCCGGGTGCTCCGGCGAGGAGGTCGCTCCGCCCAAAGAAGTTGGCCCAACGGCAGAAGAGGCGACGGCTTTCGTAAAGAAAGCCAACGATGATCTGAAGGCCCTTTGGGTGGCCGAGGCCCAGGCGAGTTGGGAATACGAAACCGACATCACCGACGCCCACGAAAAAGTGTCGAGCGAAAAGCGCGAAGCGACGATGGCCTATTTGACCACGGCGATTCCAGAGGCGTCGAAATTCTTGGCGGTCGAGGGTCTCGACGCGGACACCAAACGCCAATTGCAGCTGCTGCGGCTCGCCGGAACTCTGCCTTCTCCTTCGGATCCGGAAGCGCGCAAGCAGTTGGCTGAGATCGCCACGCGCATGAACGGCATGTACGGCAAAGGCGAATATTGCACCGGCGAAGGCGACAAAAAGATCTGCCGCGACCTCGGCCAATTGGAAGAGGTGTTAGCGACGGATCGTGATGCGGCCGCCCAATTGGAAGCCTGGAACGGTTGGCACACGGTGTCGCCGCCGATGCGCGAGGACTATGCAAAGTTCGTGGAACTCGGCAATCAAGGCGCTAAAGAAATTGGTTTTGCCGACATGGGTGAGCTGTGGCGGAGCGGCTACGACATGCCCCCGGCGGAATTCGAAGCGGACGTGGATCGGCTGTGGAAGCAGGTCGAGCCGTTGTACAAGGATTTGCATTGCTACACCCGCAAACGCCTGAATGAAAAATACGGCGATGCAGTGGTCAGCAAAACCGGTCCGATCCCGGCGCACCTTACGGGGAATATGTGGGCACAAACCTGGGAACCTCTCTACCCCATGTTGGAGCCCTACCCGAATGAGCCGGATCTCGATCCCGGCAAAGAGCTCCATGAACAAAATTGGGAGCCCAAAAAGATGGCCCAGACCGCCGAGGGTTTCTTCGTCGGCATGGGGCTGGACCCGCTTCCACAGACCTTTTGGGAACGATCGATGTTCGTTCAGCCGGAAGGCAAAGAGGTCGTCTGCCATGCCAGCGCATGGGATGTGACGTTCAACAACGATCTTCGCATCAAGATGTGCATCAAGCCGACCTACGACGATCTGGTCACGCTGCACCACGAGCTCGGCCACAACTACTATTACCACGCCTATTATGAGCTGCCGGTCCTGTACCAAAACGGCGCCAACGATGGCTTCCACGAGGCGATCGGCGATTCGATTGCGCTGTCTATGACCCCTTCCTACCTGAAACAAATCGGGTTGGTGGATGAGGTTTCCCAGTCCAATGAGTCGGTGGTCAACTACCAGATGCAGGTGGCGCTCTCGAAAATCGCCTTCCTTCCTTTTGGTCGGATGATCGATCAGTGGCGCTGGGATGTGTTCTCCGGAAAGATCCCGCCCGAGAAGTACAATCAGGGATGGTGGGACCTCCGCCTCAAATTCCAAGGGATCGCCCCTGAAAGTCCGCGGGATGAGTCGTACTTCGATCCGGGTGCCAAGTACCACATCCCTGGCAATACCCCGTACATGCGGTATTTCTTGGCGGACATCCTTCAGTTCCAATTCTACAAGGCGATGTGCGACTCTTCCGGGTACACGGGCCCGCTGAATCAATGCTCGTTCTTTGGCAGCAAGGAAGCCGGCACCAAGCTGAACACCATGCTGAAGATGGGATCCTCGAAGCCGTGGCCGGACGCTTTGGAAGCGATCTCCGGCACCCGCCAAGCCGATGCCTCGGCGATTTTGGAGTACTTCGCACCGCTGCAAGCGTACTTGAAAGAGCAGAATGCTAGCGAGCAGTGCGGCTGGTGACGTGGGGTGGGGGCAGTGACGCTGTCCATCACGTTGAATTCGGCCAAATTGGCGAATCCGGACCTCGATCTTCGGTATGAACTCCCCGACTTCCTGGAAAGGGAGTCAAAAGGCGCGATACGCGCGGATGGATACGACTATCTGCCCGATGGACAGGGGGACACGCGCATGGTCGTGTTCGGCGATACGGGCTGGAGTCAAGAGGAAACAGCGGCGTTTCTACAAGGTCTGACCGGGCGAATGGTGTTGGGGAATACCCTTTGGGACGGCATGTTGGTGGCCTACGAATCCCAGCCGGCGCCTTCCCGGGCCGAATAATCCGTCCCGCTGTGGGCTTTCTCGGGCCAGAGCGTGAGCAGGACGCCGACACCGGCCCCGAAGGTGTGTAGGCACATCAGCACGCAGGTGGGCGGTTGGATGAACCCCACAAAATCCCGATCGCCGCCCCGGCCTTCCCAGAACACGAACATCATAAGACCCGACCAGAGCGTCATGACAAACAGTGGTACAACGCCGGTCAGGATGAAGAACAAGCCGATCATTCGAAGGAAGCGCATCGCGGCCTCGCGCTGGAGTTGTACCGCATTTGGGCGTCAGCGGCGCAAGAACTCTTCGATGCGCGCGAACACATCCCGTTCAACATGCCGTCCGATCGCCAGATCCCCATGCCCGTAATCGTGTTCGGTCCCTGTGTTTCGTCCGAGGACGTGCATCTGTTTGTCGGGGGATCCCCAGGCGTCGAAAGCGGGGACGAGCGTGGCTGGGGCGCCCAGCACATCGCCTGCACCGGCCAAAAACAGAACGGGATTGCGGATGTTGGCCAGGGAATCCATGACCGATACGCCGCTGGTGCGAACGTCGCCCCCATTTCGGGCGAACGCGAGAAAGTCCAACTGAAGGCCGCGGGGAACATCTTCGACCAACGTCATCAATGCGCGGCCGGCGGCGTGACGTTCGACGTTCGACGGGTTGAACACCAGATAGTGGAGCGGTGTGGTGGGGATCCAACCTACCGCGAAAGCCCAGAATCGCGCGGTCGAGGTGTAACGGGCGCCGGGGATCAGAAAGTCGGGGAGACGGTCAACCCACTTTACCAACTGGGGGAGCACCACCCGTGCGGGTGAACCGATGATCCCCACCTTTCGGACGTCCGTCGAGGGGAGCGAGGCTCCGATCGCCGCGTACAGCAGCATGCCACCCATTGAAAACCCGACGTAGTCGATCGCATCGGCGCCGGTGCGCCTGCGAACCTCGGCGACCGCCTGCGGCACATCATGCTGGACCATCGCCGCGAATCGGACCAATCGCGACGGGATCCCGCGGGGAAGTCCCGACCTGAGCGTCAACAGCCAGACGTCCGACCCCCGCGCTGCGAGATAGCGAGCCAGCGAAGCGCCTTCCCAGGCATCGTGGTTGCGATGGTTGGCCCCGAGGCCGTGCACCAGCAACACCGGCGGTTTTTCGGGATCGGGCGTCTCGCACGGGAGGCGTCGAAGCTCAAAATGGGCGCCGTCTTCGGTGGGGATCCGGTGTTCCTCAGCGTAGGGGAGGGCGCTGAAAAGCCGCTTGCGCCAGAACCCAAGGTGAAGGCGGTACAAAGCGTAGCCGAGAGCGACGGTGGACGCAGCGATCGCAAGCATCGACATCGGGTTCACGGACACCTCACAGATGGGAGTAAACACCGAACCTGGAGCGAGCTAACGGAACCTGGAGTCTCGTCGGATGTCGTCTGCAAAGGGGGGGAACCATGTGGGTACTGTTCGCGTCAGTATTTATTGCATCCGCCGATGCGCGCAGCTGCATCGACCACGCCTATGAACACATGGAAGTGGAGCGTGTGAGCGTGGAATCCGGCGGAAAGACGGTGGATGCGCCTCCGGAATTGCACCCGCTCAACGAGGTGCTCAATTCCGGCTACGGAGGAAAAGGTCTGTTGTTCTGGGAAAAAGAAACCATGGGGTTTTCGAAGTTCTACCTGCTCGATCGGGTGAGCACACCCGATGTGTCGGTTCAAAGCTACTTGACGTCCACGGCGGCGCGGACGCTGGAAACGTCCTGCGGTTATGACGTTCAATATACGCCCATACTTCCTGGGGAATACCCCTTTGCCGAGGAGCACCTGACCGGCGCAAAAACCTCAGCGGGGATCGATCATCCCCGGGTGGTGGTCGCTCCGGATCGCAAACAGGTGGAGCTCTTTTTCGGCGTAGGTCCGACTGAATACCGCGCGGTGTACCGAGTGACCTGCGCGTATTTCGATTGGGAGACCCGGGGGGTCAAACGCTGCTCGCTGCAATAGCGAAGGGCGGGTTACCCCGCCCGATTTCGTCTACTTCTTGTTGGGAAGAACCGCGCTCACCGGGGCATTTTTCTCCTTCTTTCGCTTCTGCTTTTCGGCGGTGGAGACTTTCGGTTTGTTGTTGCTCGCGAGCTTGGTCTGACCTTTGGGCATGTTCAATTCCAATGCGGCATTCGGCGAAGGTCGAACGCAGCATTTAGGGCATAACCGAGTTCTTGTGGTGCGGGGCGCTGGCGTTGCCGAACGACACGATTTGACCTAACGCAGACTATGGTGTCGGATAGGTCATTCTCGTAGCATCACGCGCTCGCCACCCAACGCGCGATGTCGGTGGTGGTGAGCATACCGACGAGGTGGTTGCGTTCATCGACCACCGGCAAGGCGTGGAATTCGCCGCTTGCGAAGTATTCCGCCGCCTTGACGATGGTTTCGGTGGGCCGCAGGACGATCGGTTCGTACGTCATCACTTGCGCGATGGAGTGCTGTTGATCCAGCCACGCATCCACCGTTTCTGGATCGGTCACGAAGGATTCCAACGTGAGCGCGCGAATGTCCGTCTTGGAGAGGATGCCCACGAGCGTTTGCCCATTGCACACGGGAAGGTGGTGAAAGGGTGCCTTCGCTAGGAGTTTTCTTGCGTCACTCAGTGGCGCATTCACCTGGATGGAAGACACCTCTCGTGTCATTAAGAACTGAATGGGCTCATGGCGATTCATGGTGATCTCCCGTGGAAATTCAACGCTTCTTCAGTGGCTGGCTTCGTCGGCCGCTTGTCCAGGATGAAAGACGGTATAGACGTACACGGGCACCTTCAGATCGCCGAGGTGGTGCTCGACCAACGGCCGAACCTCCTCCCAACCCAGACCGCCGACTCCGGTGGCCAAACGTGGCAATGCCACGGATTTGAAGTTCTCTTTTTCGATGGTCTTTCGAAGCGCCTTCAGGGCGTGATTGACATGGGCGACCGTGGCCTTGCCAGGATGGCCGCCGTTTCCTGCCTCCTCCTGGGTCAGCAGGTTGACGACGCGAATGCCGGGCCCGCCCCAGGTCCACGCTTCGCCGGGCTTGGGGTGTTCGGTGTGGCACCAGTGGCGAAAGTCTTTGACCATGGCGGGATACCGTTCGCGTAGCGCCAGGGCGAGTCCTTGCTGAAAGTGGTCGCCGGGGGCGATCCCATGAGCAATGACCTCGGCTTTGGACAGGAGGAGGTCGCCTTCAACTTCGTGGATCATCGGAGCTCCGGGGGTGCGAGAGGGTCCCGGTGCCGTTGCAATGCGCGTGCCGAGCTCTGGCGAAGGTCCGAAGGTCACTTTATGCCGCTGTCACCCGACGGGTGCGTGAAATCACGCACCCGTAGAGTGCTTTGGCGCCTATCGTACGAACAGTGCTTTGAACTCGCCGTACCCTTGCTGCTCGAGCTCTTCCACGGGGATGAACCGGATCGACTCGCTGTTGATGCAGAACCGCAGCCCGCCCCGATCCCGAGGGCCGTCCTCGAACACATGGCCCAAATGGCTGTCGCCCACCCGACTTCTCACCTCGGTGCGCTCCATGCCAAATTGGGTGTCCACCTTGTAGTGAACCACCGCTGGATCAACCGCTTTGGTGAAACTGGGCCAGCCGCACCCGGACTCGAATTTGTCGAGGGAAGAGAACAGCGGTTCGCCAGTGGCGACGTCGACGTACAGGCCAGGAGCATGGTTGTCCCAGTATTTATTGCTGAACGCGCGTTCGGTTTGGTCCTCTTGGGTGACCGCATATTGTGAGGGCGTCAGCAGCTTTCGCAACGTCGCATCATCGGGTTTGAAGTACTTTTTAGGGTCAACCACGATCGCTCCTTGGGGGATGGAGGCATTGGTCAAACCGGAGAAATCGGTGTGACAATAGCCGTTGGGGTGTTTCTCCAGGTAGTCCTGGTGGTAACGTTCGGCGTCGGAGTATTGTTTTAGGGGCTCCAGCTCGGTGACGATGGGGTCGGAGTATTTGGCCTGCTCCTCCCGGATCGCCTGGGCAGCAACTTCGCGATCGGCAGGATCGCGGTAGTAAATTCCGGTACGGTATTGAACGCCGGCGTCGTTGCCTTGGCGGTTGGCGACGGTGGGGTCGATGATGCCGAAGTAATAGTCAAGTAGCTTGTCTAATGACACGCGATGGGGGTCGTAACGGACGTGCACCGTCTCCGCATGGCCAGAGGCGGCGCAGACTTCCTCATAAGTGGGCGTTTCGGTAGGGCCATTGGCGTAGCCAGAGGTGGCGTCGGCGACGCCGTACACCCGGGTCATGAACGCTTCTACGCCCCAAAAACAGCCGCCGGCCAACCAAATGTCTTTGAGCTCGGTTTTGGAATAGTCGATTCCGACGTTAGGATTCGGAGGAAACTTAGATTCAGCTACCTTTTCGGTGCGGCCAGACCGGAACCGCTCGGCGATCTGTTCGTTCGATACTTGGCCAGCTTTGAGTTCGAGGGCTTGGCCTTTTTCGTTGATCCACATTGACGTCGGGTAGGCGCCGATTCCGAGGGAAGCAGCAAGCTTTCCGTCGACGTCGAGCAGAACCGGAAATCCGAAATTTCGGCTTTGGGCCCAGGTCGCGAAGGCCGCTTTGGGTTTTTCGCCCAAATACCCCGGGGAAACGATGGTCAGAACCTCAATTCCGTCGTCTTGAACCGCGTGCAATTCTTCGACCTCGGAAAGGCCCGCGAGGCAGATCGAGCACCAGGACGCCCAGAATTTGACGTACACCTTTTTTCCACGAAACTCGGAGACGGAGGCCGTCTTTCCGTCGAGGCTCGGAAGTGCAAAATCGACCACTTCGGAGCTCGCAAACTCCGAACTGTGCGAAGTGCTTTCCGTCGCACACGACACCAGCAGGCCCGCCACCAACAGGCGCATTCCAGCGAATACCGATCGCATCGACCACATGTTGACCTCCTGCTAGGAGTGCCCTGAGAGGTCCGGACGTAACACGGGGAAATGTCTCGAATTGTCAGCGTCGCAGGGCTTTCGGTCGTGGCAGGCCAAAGGAAGTCTTGCTCGGTCATTTAAGGAGTTGAATCGTGCGCATTTGGCCGTTGGAGGAGGTTTCCGGCAGAACCATCGTCGTAGCCGATCTCCACGGTTGCTACGATGAGGCGTTGCTCCTGCTCAAAACGGTGGGGGCAGGCCCGGAGGACCGGGTGATCTTTGTCGGCGATCTGGTGGACCGTGGCCCTAAGCCTCGGGAATGCGTAGATTTGGCGATGTCCTACGGTCATTGTGTGCTGGGCAACCACGAAGAAAAACACCTCCGGCAGCGGTATTCTCCCGAGGGCAAGCTGAATCCTGGCCACCTGGACACTCGGCGAGCGCTCGAGCCGCGGCACTACGAATGGCTTGAGACCCTGCCTTTGGGGCTGTTGTTGCCCGAATACAACGCGTTGGTGGTGCATGCGGGACTGTTTCCGGACACGCCGCTGAGCGAGCAGCAAAGCTACCATCTACTCCACATTCAACACATTGAACCTCCACATCCGAAGAGCCATTGGCCTTCGAAGGCGCCGGCGAGCGCATCCTTGTGGACGAACCATTGGAAAGGGCCGGAAAGGGTCATCTTTGGACACTCGGTGTTCGATCGACCGCTCGTGCTTCCGCATGCCG
Source organism: Pseudomonadota bacterium (assembly GCA_005797785.1). GTDB lineage: Bacteria > Myxococcota_A > UBA796 > UBA796 > SYKL01. The sequence goes on from SYKL01000443.1 coordinate 9,111, forward strand.
TGGGGATCGATACGGGAGCCTGCTTTGGCGGAGGAT
>SYKL01000444.1 GCA_005797785.1 Pseudomonadota bacterium
CAACACCGGAAAATCAAAGGCGATGGCGTTCTGTGCATTGTCAGCAAACACCATGGTTTGCGCCTGAAGCAGGTTCGCCAACGAACTCGGATCCTTCAATCGAAGCGGGTATCCATCAGTTTCGTAGATTTCATTGCCGTACAGCCACTCAAAACGATTGCTGGTTTCGACCACAAAGCCATCGCCTGGCCCATCGGCGCTGGCCACGACCCCGGAAATGTGCACATCCTTGATCAAATCGCGGAGGTCGGATTCGATGCTTATCCCATACCCTTTGACGTTTTGGATTGTCTGTAGTTCAATGTTGGTTTCATATGCATTTTCGATCGTAAACCCAGGGCCATCGAGGTCATACAGGTCGTTATTGACCAGGTCCACCCAATGGTGGTCGCTGTGCAACACCGGGCCATGATCGGCGTCGTGCACCACATTATCGACAAACCAACCGTCGCCTTCGAAGTCGATGTTCAGCGATACCCCATCGAACTCAAATCCGGCGACCTGCCCAATCAGGTACCACTGGGCCTCAAAATCACCCCGCAGCACCTTGGAGATCCCCCAAGAGTCGATACGAACCCGAGCATTCGGGGCGCCCAGTTGAAGCCCGGTGCCGGTCGCAAACTCCAGCGCAAAGCCCGGTCCGAACGTGGTCTGAGCCGCTCCATCGCCTTCGATGGTGATCGAATGCTCAAAACGCACGGGGATCCCTGGATAGTCCCACCGCCGGTTTCGGGGAGCCAACACCTCTGGCGCTCCCCCTTGCACGAGCCCTGGATCGCGAACAACCACCGCATTGTCGGCATTGGTGGCGTAGAATCGCGATTGCCCGCGAGACAGGACAGGTCTTCCGCGGAGGCGAGCCGAATCGCCGCATCCCCTGCCCCTTCCACGTCGATCGACACATCCGGATTGGCCTCTGAAAAGCATGTTCCGGCGCACTCGAAGCCCGTTCCACCCGGATCCTGGATGTTCACCCAGAGGTCGAGCTGCGAATCGCTCGCTTTGATCCCCTCGGTTCCACAGTTTTGCAGGGTGGTGTTCCAGAGGCGAACGTCGGAGTTGGTGGCGTTGACGCACGCGTTGAGGGAGCCTTCAATGGTGAGGTTATCGACGGTCCCGGTCGCGCTCCCAAAACTCAAGGGATTGTTTGCCCCTTCCAACCGCCAGTTATTTACATCGATATCGCCAAACTCCCCGACGAACACCCCATCCCACACGATGTCGTACGCGGAAAAGGTCACCTGGTTGCCCACACTGATCTGCAGGGAACCACCGTCGTTCAGCCCAACGAACAGGTGGGTGGTGTTCCAAAACCGCACGTCGGCGCCGTTTTCGATGGTGAGCACTGGATCCAAGGTTCCTTCGACGAACACATCGCAGGTAACCCAGTGTTGCACGTCGCTTTCCCAAACTTCATCCTCGCTGATCACGCCACAGTGCTGGGCGACGCACGCCAAATCTTGGCCGTCGCAATTCTGGTCGATGTTGTCGCCGCAGGCGTCCGTGGCCCCAGGAAATATGAGGTTGTTCCCATCGTTGCAGTCGTCGCCGCCTTCATTAATCGGCGCGTGCCCATCGCCATCCCCGTCCACCATCGGCCCGGTATCGGCCGTGTCGTCGGTATCGGTAACGTCGGTGTCGACGACATCCGTGTCCGATCCCCCCGTATCAGACGTATCTTCGGTGTCTTCCGAATCGGTGTCGTCCGTGTCGGCTCCATCGGTGTCCACCGTCTCCGGGGTCACGACCTGCACACCCACCTGCTGAAGTACCGCATTCCCCTCCGGATCCGTTGCCGTCACGCTGAGAACGTGACCGCCAACCGACAAGATCGGTCCGGTGAACGCCAGATGTCCGCCGCTCCACTGCACGTCGCCGGCCAACATTCCGTTGACGTCGCTCGAAAATGTCAGTGCCAGCTCCTCGATGGGGGTGTCCGTATCCACGAGGATGGCCTCGATGACCACCTCTTCATCGGCGCGCAGCTCCGACCCCGGCGACGGGGAAGTGAGCGTCAGCTCCGGAGAAGCGTATGTTTCATCGGTCGGCGCCTCCCGAGAACACCCGATCGCCAACCCCAGACACAGGCACCCCAACCGTCCGGACATGGCATCCCCCGTCGATGGGAACGGCGTTGCACCGAAACCCTCGATGGCCGAGCGCCAGTTTGACATTCGGTTGACAAACGGAGGGTCGTTGTTTACAACTTTGACCGCGCCAGGGATGGGAGGGGTGCGAAGCAGTCGCGGAGAGCACAGCTCGGAGCGACGAAACCCCCGGACAGCCCGGTCGGGCGAAGCCCGAGGCGCCCAAGTGGTACATCAAAAATGGATCGATCTACTGAAAATGGATGTACCAGTGATCAGAGATCGGTGGTGACCGCGCTCAAAATCACTTCTTCGTCGCATTCTTGGTGCATGGTGCACGGATCGTAGGCGTCACACCCGGGAACACTGGCGTCCCACACCCGCGAGGTCAAATACATGCGGGTGGCGGCGATTCCGCCCGAACCATCCGGTATTTGGACGAGCGTCGGGTCGAAAAATGCGCAGGTGGTGAAATCCTCCCCGAGCAGGCCGTCGAAATCGGAGGGAGTAAGCCGAGGTCCTGGTTCTTGAACGAAAGAGACGCCGTCATCGTGGGTGATAAAGCTGTAGATGCCGTTTCCACCCTGCATGGAAAACAGGCGACGAACCCCTGGAGCTGCTGGAACGGTGGAGATATCGACATACGCCTGTGACGCCTCGCCCCCGGCATCGCCGAGCACATTGTCGCTGTGCCATTCAAACTGATCGCCATCGCCGCCCGCAACCGCGCGCCGGGTGTTGTTGTCGCCGAAAAGATCGCCCAAATACAGGAGAACCACTTGGTTTTCGGTATGCTCGGCGACAAAGGTGGTGTAAATCCCCATGGTGCCGTTGTCGTTGGGGCCAAGCTCATAGTGATCGGTGGGCAGATTGCAGTACACCACGCCATCGTCGGAGTACATGCTGGAGAACGACTGAAAGGCGGCCATGGGTCCCTGCATCAACCGGTACAGGCGGTAGCCGCCCTCGGGCAACGCCAACCGCTCGGAATGCCCCACGATTCTCGCTCCATCCTGGCCATTGCAGGCACCGGTCGCGACCTCGGTGTATTCGGCGGCATCGAAGGTGAGGCCGTCTTCAGAATAAGCGAAGATCGTCGACAACATTCCGCCGCCACCGCCGCTGGGTTCGGTGCCATCCTTCGGCTGGTGGTAGAGGTAAATACCCACAGGACCGGCATTTGCGTCGGCGTTGTACCCCGCTTTCGCATTGCCGGCGTGGCGGATCCGAAAGCCCGCCTCGGCGGTGAACGTCTGGGGAAGGAACACCATCCCATCGGTGTCGTCCGTATCCGGAGCATCGGTATCCACGACATCGGTGTCCGGAAGGTCCGTCTCCACGAGATCGGTGTCGAGAAGATCCGTCTCCGCGGTATCGACGTCCGTTTCCGAAGTGTCGACCGGGTCCGAATCCGCTGGGTCAGCCCCGGCGCAAGCGGAAAGGAAAGCGGCGACGAAGAGAAAGCGTGGGTTGTTCATAGGAAAACCCTACGCGAACTCTCGTCCGGCCACAACACCCTGGTACATTATGGTAACAATGCGTGCAAACGAGGCGTCGATGGACCCAAAGACCCAAGCAACCGACCGTTTTTCAAGAGCAATCGCCGCGGGCATGCAATATGGTGGAGGCGATCTCGTGGCTTGGCACCGCGGGCTCACGGTGCCGATCCGCATCCGCATATTGGAGACCTCGGGGGGGCACCGACCGGACGGGCTACGCGAAGATGCCCCGACCAACACCGGTTTCAGTGTCGCGGTTGCGAGTGCCGCGCTGGTGGTGGACCGCGAAAGGTTGGACTCCGCAACGCTTGCCCGAGTGCACTCGACGCTGGTGAGTGAGGGCAGCGACGACTGGATGGAATACTCGCACCTGTGCCGAGACCCGGCCCTGCACCCCGAGGATTTGGAGCTGGGACTGATGTTCAGCAGCGCCCACAAGGGGGCAGCCGCCTTGTCGGACGTGTTGGAAGCGATGCAGCTTTCCCCCGCGGACGTGGAGCTCCGATGACGTTCGATACGGACGAACTGCATCGACGTATTGACGCTTTGGCCGCCGGGGATCCGTTGGAGTCCGTGGTCGGGGATTTGAACCTGCCGCGGCTGCCGGGCGCCGGGTGGGTGTTGGTGGATGCGCTCGAAAGCAACGGCGCTTTGGCGGTGATGACCCTGTTTGCGGATCCGCTGCTCGACAAGCTGCGCCCGGATTTGGAAGCGCTGAACGGGCGCGGCTGGTCGGGTGCGGCGGATCTGAAGAAAGAACAAGCGCTTTCCGCGGCGCGCGTGGATGCGGTGATGGGCGTAGAGTGGCTTTCGGAGATCGCCGAGCGGTACCGGGTTCCGGAGGAGGAACTGACCGAATGGGAGATGAAGATCCGTTCGGACGAGGGGATCCCGGAGGAGATCTTAGGGGTGACGGCAACCTTTCGGTATGCGGGGTAGATCGTAAAGAGGGTTTACCATTTGCGCGAACGCGCGAGGGGGCGGAAGGGCGCGCAGCGGCCGACGAAGCGCAGCGAAGGCGGCGAAACCCCTGGAGCACCCGACGGCGTCAGCCGGCGCGCCCAGAATTACCCAAACCGGATTGCCTCCCCGAAGGAGGTGCGTACGTTCGCGGCAAGGGTGCAGCAGGAGCTGCAGGATCCGGAATGGGCGGGCCACCATTCCAAGGTTGAACCGGGTGTTCAATGGATCGTTCCCTTGGTTGGTCGGCGCTGCTGCGCCCGTTTGAGCGTTTTCTTGCGACCGAAGCCCGCTCTGCGGTGGTATTGTTCGTCGCGGCCGCCGTGGCGTTGGGCATGGCGAACTCCGGGTTTTCCAAGTTTTATGCGGGACTGTGGACATCGGAGCTTGGGTCGCTGTCGGTCCTGGAGTGGATCAACGATTTTTGGATGGCGGGCTTCTTTGTGCTCGTCGGCCTGGAAATCAAGCGTGAGCTGCTGGTCGGCGAGCTGAACACTTGGCGAAAGGCGGCACTTCCATTGGTCGCGGCGATCGGCGGGATGATCGCACCGGCGCTGGTGTACCTCGCTTTTGCAGGGAAAACCGCTCCTTCGGGCTGGGGTGTGCCGATGGCCACCGACATCGCGTTTGCGCTGGGTGGGGCGCGGCTGCTGGGAGCGCGGGTTCCTTCGGCGTTGTTGGTGTTTCTCACGGCGTTTGCGATCGCGGACGATCTCGGCGCGGTGGCGGTGATCGCCTTCTTTTATGGGCACGCCGTGCACGGGATCGGGTGGGTAGCCCTCGGGGTCGCCGCATTGGTGGGGATGAATCGGGTGGGGGTTTCCAAAGGCGGGTGGTACCTTTTGGCGGGGTTGCCGCTGTGGTTGGCGGTGCACGCCAGCGGGTTGCACGCCACCCTCGCCGGAGTGGCGGTGGGGCTGTCGGTTCCGCTCTCCGTAAAGGAGGCTTCTCCCCTCGCTGAACTCGAGCACGGCCTGCATCCGTTCGTCGCTTATGGGGTGTTGCCGCTGTTTGCGTTTGCGAACGCAGGCGTCGATCTGCGCGGCGGAATCTCGGTCTTCGACCCGATCACCCTCGGCATTGCCGGAGGGTTGGTGATCGGAAAACCGGTGGGGATCCTGTTGGCGAGCGGCGTTGCGGTTGGCCTCGGGATCGCCGAATTGCCTGCAAATGTACGTTGGTCGCACCTCGCAGGGGCCGCGATCTTGGGCGGGATCGGGTTCACCATGTCGCTGTTTGTGGCGCTGCTCGCTTTCGATCCCAGCCAACTGTTGCAGGCGAAAGTGGGGATTTTGGCAGGGTCTGGGCTGGCGGCGGTACTCGGGTGGGCGGTACTTTCTTGGGCGACAGGTAGTAAACGCAGTTGACGATCACAGCCCCGGGATCAGCCAACCGGTGCGGGCGCGGTAGGCGGCCCACTCTGGATACCGGGACATGGAGGCCTCCTTTCGGATCATGTTCGGCGCGAACAGCCCGCACCACACCCAAAGGAGCACCACCCACGGGATCCAGTGCTGAGTGACCAAGGCGAAAGCGCCATAAAGCATCATCTCACCGAGGTAGTTCGGGTGGCGAACGTAACGAAACATCCCGTCGGTGATCAGCCCGCGCTGAAACTTTAGCGTGTAGAACTTCTGGGCGTCGGCCGCCAACATGATGCACACGCCCACCGCGTAGATGAACCCCGCGGCGCCGAGCAGCCACGCCGGACGTTCACTGGGGCCGGCATTCCCCGAGATCAACAACCAGGGCGCCAGCCAATACGGGCCAAGGACCAACAGAAAGGACGATAGCGCCGCCGGAATCGTTACCCGCCGCTGCCATCCTGGATCCGGAAACACCGCATCTTTGAGCAACCAGGCAAGACCATAACTTCCGTGCAATGCGGCATATGTCCACGCAGCATAGGTCCAGTTTTGATACCAAAACATCAGGGCCAACACAAACGGGAGCGTTCCACCTTTTTGGAGGTTGATCACCCACGAGAGTTTGATCCACTTCGGACCGCCGAGAAGATCCGTGCTCAGGTATTCCGTGAGCGCCATCCAGCGCTGCAGAAGTGGATTTACGGTGGAAGACAAAAAACACCTCAGGCGGGCGTAAGAGTCTATCGCGGACGCCGTTCGAAAAAGGGAAGGACCTCAAAGGGGCTTCTTGGGGAGCGCGTCATGGCCGATCAATCGTTTGCACCGCTGTGTTCCGAACCGCCAGCGATCGCCCCACCGGAGATGACTGCCGCGCCGGAATTTGTCCAGACCGCTGGAAATGCAGCGGCGATCGCGGCGCTTCCTCCTGCACAGCCCCCAGCGCCGCCGGCGGCTCCACCGTATTCGATGCCGGCAGCCGCGGAAGAACAGGGTCCGGTGCTCCTCAACAATGGTGAGGCTCTCTCCAGCGAGGGTTCCGACACCGCCAAGCTGGCCGCGTTGGGCTTTGCCGGCGGCACCGAATTTCTCGGACAACTGCCCGGCGTTGAAGAGGCCTGGAATGCGGCACCGGATGACGCTTACAAGAAGACGTTGGGCGGAGCGGGCCAGGGGTTGGCGGGCGCGATGACGTTCCTCGATCACTTCATGGGCGACGATCCCGTGTCCACCTCCTACGCCGGACATGCGATCGGAAGCGGCGTGAAGACCGTCGCGGACGAGACGATCGACGGCGTGTTTGACGCGGCCGCCGGTGGACCCGCAAGCCTGATCGGCGACGTCAACAACCAAGTCGACATCGACAATCCGATCAAGATGTTCACCCAGATGGGCGCGGAGTTGTCGAACGAGCAACTCAAAGGCGCCGTCAGCGGTGGCGTGGACGCGGCAACCGTGGCCGGCAACGCCTTGATGGGCGACATGGCCGCCGCCTACCAAGGCGCCGATCGGGTGGAGGACAACGCTGCGAGCGCCAAGTACGGTACCACCGCTCAAGCGTTGACCTGGGGCACCGCCATGCTCACCGGCGACCAAGAAGTACTGAACACGGCAACGGATCAGAAGGCCGAAACCGGGGAGCGCGGCATCTTCGCGGCGCTCGGAAATTGTGCGGGCGATTCGTGGGCCGATGTCGCTGGAAATGGCGGCGGTGGCGACGGGCACTTCACCGACGCGGACGCGTATCAACGGGAGTTGGACGACATGGCGTGGTACGCGCCGTGGACATGGTAGCCCGGATCCCTCACCCCAAAAAGCAAGACGCCTGATTCCTAATGCGATAGTGCTGGTTTAACGAAAACAATCAGCAACATCAGGAATCAAGCGATGCAAACACAGTGTAACTCTCAGTCGATCCGTTGGACAAGGTCC
>SYKL01000445.1 GCA_005797785.1 Pseudomonadota bacterium
GATTTTTGGAACCGGTCGCTCGCGCAAAAAGCTCGCCAACGCCGGGACATAGCGCTCTAAAATGGGGTTGAACCGGTGGGCCGCATCCCAGTCGTCGTCGAAAAAACTCTCGGCGTAGCTAGAGAAAATCGCGAACGGATGCCGGGTGAGGATCACGTAGACGGCGTTCGGGTAGAGCTTCGCCAAAAACGGAAGCACCAATCCGTAGGCAGGAGTCTTGTCTAAAAAGTACCTCCTCCCGGAAGGTTCAAGCATTCTTCCGTATAAGGTGTCGGAATAACCTCGGAGGGCGTCGAGGTAGTCGCGCTCGCCACGGGGAAGCGCAGCGACAAACTCACGCGATGCTTGTGCGCCTTGAAAGGGATCATATGGCGCTTTGTCCACGTGGGCGTAGTATCCCAGGTGCGCGAGCGGCGTGAGCAGATGGGGCTCGGGCCGTGTCAAAATGTCCGGATGAACGTTCAACATGCGCATGAGCAGGGTCGTGCCGGATCTCGGCGCACCGACCACAAAAAACATTCGCGCATCCATGTTCATGCGTGCGGTTTAACGCGAGGAGCTTCGATTCCCAAATGGTAAATGAGTTGACTATTTGAACTCGGGTGGGAGATTCTCATAAGTCCATCGGAGTTTCTTCAGCTCGATTCGACCATCCTCTCGGAACACGATCCCTTCCGCCTCCAGCAGATGTTGCTGCTCTGGGCCGCGGATTGGATCGCCGCGATGGCTGATGAACCCTTGGGCGTTCACCACCCGATGCCACGGAACCTCGGGCCGATCAGCAGATCTCAGCGCTGCAAGCGCCCACCCGACCTGGCGGGCTACCCGCGGAGAGCCGAGCACGGTCCCAACATCTCCGTAGGTGGTGACTTTTCCAGGTGGGACCAGGCATACCACCCGGTATACCTGGTCATGAAATCCGGGCCCGATCACCCTCGGCTCGTCCATGTGGACCCCCAAACCGGCTTATGCGATCGCCGGTTCGAGGGCACGGAACTGGGGATGCTGACGAATACGCCATACGGCGATGGCCGCCAGAAGCCCAATTTCCAAGACGAATCCCAGCCACACCCCTTGCGCCCCAAGGTGGAGGACCACCGCCAGGAATACCCCCAGCGGGATCTTGGCGCCCCAGCCGACGAGCAAGTTGAGAACGAGGGTGAAACGGGTATCTCCCGCACCCACCAGAGCGCCGAGCGCCACGGTGGCCACCGCGTCCAGCAACTGGAAGGCGGCGGCGATCCATAAGAGATCGTGCGCGATGAGGTTCACCTCGAATGCTGCGTTGAACGGGGCGATCAGGGCGTTCGGAAACAGTGCAAAGCACACTGCCCAGAACATCATGATCGCGATGGCCACGCGAGTCGCCAAAGCCCAGCTTTGTCGAGCGCGAGCGGAGTCCTTCGCTCCGATCGCGTTGCCCACGAGCACCCCCGCCGCCTCCCCGATCGCGTACCCAGGCAGAAAGCTCACGCTGATGATCCTTGCGGCCATCATGTGCGCTGCCAAGTGCGCTTCTCCGGTCGACACCAGCACCAACGAGAACACGGCAAAGCCGGCCACGTCGAACAGATGCTGCATTCCTAGGGGGAAACCGATGGCTCCGATCGCCCAAACCTCGGGTGCGTTGCCTAAAGGTGCGTTGCGGCGCAGTTCCCGCCGGACCGCCCAAAGGACCGCCGCTGCGCCGATGACCCAGGAGATCACCGACGAAATGGCGGTTCCAAGTACGCCCCACTCGGGAAAGGGTCCCCATCCGCGCACGAGTGCCGCTCCCAACACCACATAGGTCACGTTTGCCGAAAGCTGCGCGATCATGGCGGTTCGGGGATTGCCCATGCCTCGAAGCCAACCCATCATTCCGACGAAAATCCCTCGAAGAGGGGTTCCCAACAACCGGATGGCGACGTGCCAACCTGCGAGTTTCGCCAACTCGGGTGAATCCAACCCCCACAAAGCGATCGCGGGAAAGGTAAGACCGAGCAAAGCAATCGGGATGCCAATGAGCAGGGACAGCCGAAGTGTCGGCCAAAGGAGGGTTTCCGCCCCGGCCCTATCTTCAGCGCCCATTCGTTGTGCTGCGAGCACCTGTGCGCCGCGCAATACGCCTTCAATCATCAATAACGGCATGAAGCTCCACGGGACCGCCAACGCCATGGCCGCTATCGCGGTGGTACCGCGATCGGCGACGATCAGGACGTCAAAAATCCCCATGAAGGTCTGTGCAAACATGCCGATCATGATCGGCCAAGAGAGTCTAAATATGTCGTCAATACCTACTGTATTGGACGATTTCGTTGCGGGTAACATTGGAATTTCCATCAATAGATTGCATGCAAAATAATCCTCCCTAGCGAAGGTTATTTTGGTGCGTGACAGTTGAATAGTCCTGCAAAACGCGGACGAACTATGCAGTGCATAGACTCGCAAGCGGCCCACAGGGGTTCCCGTGTTCAGTGGATAGACACGGAAGGCAGCTGTTCAAGAAAGGCGCTCAAACGTACTCATCGGCCGATGCCGTAGACGAAAAATGTCATGCCCGAAGGCGCGCCATGGTTCGATGGAATCTACGGCAACGAACGCTGCTCGTTTCGAGCGGCAAGGGTGAAGGGCGTCAGCCGATAAACGGCTTTGAATCCTGCTGAACCCACATGCCGCCAGCAACGACGCCGATGACCGCGGTGCAAACCGAGACCAAGCGAAGGTGACTATTCATGGGGTCCTCCGACGCGGTGCCATGAAATCAGGCACGCGTTTTCATGCAATATTCGATGGTGTAAAAATCGTCAACGCATTTTTTTGTAGTCAGCGGATTCGGATACGTTGGGCGTCCTGGGGGCGGCTTGTTTTTGGTGTGGATGCTGGTTGCGTGCTGGGAACCTACGGAAACTGACGATCACGGGATGGTCGGTCAAATCATCGATGTGGGGGGTAACCCTGTTTCGGGGGTGCTGGTGGCGAGCCTGGAGGCCCAACAGATCACCGATGAAGCGGGACAATTCGCCGTTCAGTATAAGCCGCCGGAAACCTTGGTGAACTTTGAGTATCGGGGAGTTCACTATCAAAGGGTGTATCAACCTGCGGTGGATGCGCGGCGGGTTTCGATTCAGCTCCCGGGGTTGCGGGATGTGTCGGCCTCGTGCGAACTGGATGTTCCTTGCGATCTTTTTGTGAAATGGGACCTTGGAAGTGGGCTGTCGGCCTCGACTTCGGCGGCTTGTGAGCCCGGGAAGGCGGTGACGTTGTCGGGAGTTCCGCGCCAAATTCCAGAGGTTTCCTGCAATAACGAGGTAGGCTTGGTCAATCGTGCGTTGGACCGACATCCTCAGGTTCGCGTGGAGGAGCGTGGGGAGGGATGGGTCATTCTTCCTCCGCGAATGCCGGTTCGGGTGGAGATCCGCACCGATGATCGCCCCCCCTCGGAGTGCGCTGTTCAGATCGGCGATCGGGTAGCGGCCCCGCTCGGAAAAGGACTGTTCATCGCGGAGGTTTCGGGCGAGGTGACCGCCACTGCAATTTGCGACGGGCGCCCCGGTCTGCCACGCACGTTTGTCGTCGCTGAAGGCCAAACTTTGCCCGTCGAGTGGAGTTCTCAAGGCCCAACCCTTGATTTGGTCGCGTTGTTGCCCGGGGCGGAAAAGGCGTGGGTGGTCTCAGAATCGGAAAAACCAGGGTGGTTACTGGAGATCGCTGCAAGTGCGGACGGTACTTTTGCGCTTCCGTCGTTGCCACCTGGGCTTTACCGCATTGGTGCCGGAGATTCCGGACGCATGGCGCTGGAGGCGGTGCCGCCAAATCTCGAGGCGGGCGCTCTCACGTTGGCAGGCGATTCCACGGCCAGCGTGGTGGGATTCCTGAAGTTGGACGCGGATTTGGTGGAGGGAGTTGTTCCACTTCGCTCGCGCTAACCTCTGCGTTGAACGCCCATCCATCGTGCTCCCGCCCACAAGGTGAGCATGTACGCGACTGCAAAGACCGTGGAAATGAAGATGGCGGGGGCGAGTCCACCGCTTGCTGGCGTCAGGATCGCGAGCACGGTCAGGGCGCCAAAGAAGCAGAAAATAACGATCGCCGCCCAGAACACCCGATTTGGAAGCGCCGGATCCGGCGGAAACTCCCTCCCACCTCCCCCGCCCGTAGGTTCTTCGGGGGGAGGAAGCGGAGGATCGACCGGATGGTGAATGTCTGGGGGCTCCTCAACGTCCAACTCGATTTCGAACGGACGTTCCATGGAGGCCTACTCTTCGCCCAGGCTGGGAGCGAGCCAGCGAGCGGCTTCTTCGAGGGACATGCCCTTACGTTTTGCGTAATCTTCCAGTTGATCCGGGTAGATCTTCCCGACGCCGAAGTATTCCGCCTGTGGACCGAAATACCAACCGCTCACCGCGGCGGCTGGGAACATCGCACAAGAATCCGTCAGTTCGACCCCGATGCGCTCCGTCACCTGTAACAACTGGAAGATCGTACGTTTTTCGGTATGATCAGGGCAGGCGGGATAGCCAGGAGCCGGTCGAATGCCGCGGTATTGCTCGGCGATCAGCTGTTCGTTGCTCAGCGCTTCGTTGCGATCGTAGCCCCAAAGCTCTTTTCGCACCTGCTCGTGCAGGCGCTCTGCGAAAGCTTCCGCCAACCGATCGGCCAGCGCTTTGGTCATGATCGAATTGTAGTCGTCGTGATCCGCAAGGAATTTCTTTGATAATTCCTCAGTGCCATGGCCGGTGGTCACGCAAAACGCGCCGATCCAGTCGGGGGTTCCTTTTGGGGCGACAAAGTCCGCCAATGCAAAGTTTGGCATTCCCGGGGGTTTTTCGTTCTGTTGGCGTAGCGTATGGAAGGTGTTGAGCACCCGAGTGCGGGTTTCATCGGTGTAAACTTCGATGTCATCGTCGCCGACTTGGTTGGCTGGCCAAAACGCCACCACCGCTTTAGCTGAGAGAAGCTTCTCTTTGACGATGCGCTGTAGCAGCGCCTGGGCGTCGTTGAACAGCTTTCGAGCTTCTGGACCACGAACCTCGTCTTCCAGGATTCGAGGGTAAGCGCCGGGCATTTCCCAGGTTTGGAAGAAGGGGGACCAGTCGATCCTCGGGACCAAATCAGCCAAATCCCAGGTCTCGAAGTGCCTCACGCCGGTGAAAGACGGGGCCGTGGGTTGGTTGGCGACCCAGTCGATCACCTTCTTGCAACGCCGGGCTTCTGCAAGCGGGCGCACTTTGACTTGGCGCCGTTGCCCCTTGCGGGCTTCGCGAACGGCCGCATAGTCAGCTTCGATCTCGGAGAGGTACCCTGCTTTGTTGGCTTCGGAAAGGAGGTTTCCGGCGACGCCGACTGCGCGAGATGCGTCGGTGACGTACACCACTCCGTGATCGTAGGCGGGAGCGATCTTGACGGCCGTGTGCACCTTGCTGGTGGTGGCTCCGCCGATCATCAGCGGGAGAGTGAAGTTCTGCCGCTTCATTTCCGAGGCGACATAGATCATCTCGTCC
>SYKL01000446.1 GCA_005797785.1 Pseudomonadota bacterium
GGAATGCCGCGGGTTGGCCGGTGGTGTTGCCGATGATCGCCTTTTCGTTTTTACAGGCGTTATCGCACGCTTTGGAAGACCTGCCTCCGCGGGTCACTCGTTCGCCGCGTTGGGTGCCGATGAAGGAATACTTGCGGGGCACTGCGGAACATCCGTTGCCGTGGCAGATCACGCTGCAGCGCCTCGGCCATGTTGCTCTGCAACTCCCTTTTGGTGCGGTGGACGAATGGATGGCGTCGCCGCGGCTGTTGCCGGTGTACCTGCTGGATGTGCTGTGGCGGCTTGGCTACGATCCCGCTTCATCGCAGGAATTGCGAGGTTACGCGCGGAAAGCGTGGGCGAGAGGAAATCCGGCGTTGGACTACATCGGGATTGGGGGAGGCACCCGGCTAAAGGTGCCCCCCGGAGCGGACCTGGCATCGGAGTGAGCTTAGAGTCTAGTCTTCGATCACCGTGGTTGCGTCGCTGAGAACGATGTCCACGGGGATGGTCTGGCCAATCGCCACCAATGCGCCTTCGAACGAACCTTCCCAGGTGTGGCCGTTGTTGTCCACCCCTCGAATTTGGAGGTCGGTCGAGCCCTCAGGTAGGCCGCCGACTTCGAAATCCTCGTCGTCGCAGGGTTGGTCGAGGGTGAGAGGTTCGGAGTTTCCGGAAGGAAGGACCGTCACTTCCAGGGTGTCGATCCCCAACGCGTCGCAAGCGACGTCGCCGTCGAAGCTGTAGAGCACGTTGATCGCGCCGGCATCCTCAGGATCCACCCCACAATCCAGTGCGGAACCCGGAGGCCCGCACTTGTCTCCGTCACAACCGGCGATCAAACCCACAACAAACGTCAATAAAGCAATTTTCCGCATGGCGTCCTCCTTGGACGACCGGTGATTTGCAAGCGGTGTGCCACGTGAAGGAGAGTCGAACTAACGCTGATTTTACGTGAGCTCGATGCATTTTTCGGCAGAGGCGCGCCAAAAGTCGGGCGCGCCTGTCGCGGTCATTCAGACCTCGCCGAGCCGAACGAAGCGCTCGATGCTGACGGTATTCATCTTAAACCCAGCGCCAACACGGCCTTCTCGGAGCAGCTCTCCGGTGAAATCATTGAAACAGCGGAGATGGCCGTGGGGATCGTCCTCATCGGGGACGATTGTAAACTCCGCGCGAATGTGATCCCCGCTGTCCAGGCGAACGACGCCTTTTTTTATCAAAGCGTCTTTGGCGGCTTGCTCATGGCGCGCCAACACTTCGGTGGCCGTCTTGATCAACGTGGTGAAAGCGCCTTGATCGAGGGGTTTGGGATTCTTCTTGTCGCGGCCCATGGTCCAAGGTCCGACCAAAGCGGGCTCGGGATCGCCATCCCGCGTCATCTCCACGGCCCAGCCAAATTCCTCTTCATTGCGGGTGACGCGTGCGGTCCACCCAAAACGGCGCCAAAGCCTAGGTTCCATGATTTCGGTTGGCTGTTCCACTGGGCCCTCCCGCAGGAAGTCTATCCTGCGGGAGGGTACCGCACAAATGTTCAGCGGGTTCTTCGACTGGCGCGCCGTTGTTCGCAGGCGAGCGGGTGATTTCCGAATCGGGTTGGTTTGAGGGTAATTTCGTACGTCGGGCAATCGTTGGCGTCGCAGTGCGCCTGCACTTGAACGGTCGCGGTTTTTCCGCTGGCCACCACCAGCGTCGGTTTGGCGTGGAGTTCTCCGATAAACTCGCCGTCTTTCCAGCGGTGTTGGACGTCGAGATCGATCCGCAATTGGTCGCCGTCTGGAACGACGGTGGGTTGGACTCTCCAGGAGTTCCCTTCAAAGTCGTCGAGCTGAATCGACTGGGTGGTGCAGGTGGCCACCTCGTGCAGTTCGGTCGTCATCGATCCATGAGGAGTTTCCACCACAATTTCCAGATTGCCCGCGAACGCTGATGCAAAGATCCACGAAAATCCCATGAGAATGCTCCTTTGGGCGCTGTCTGCGCGCGCAGAACGCAAAGCAAGGAGCGTGCCACGTTAAAGTGCGCTATCTACCTATATCAGGGCGGAGTCTTGCGACAGATTGTCAGTGGGGCTGTCGGGTGGTGGTCCAAGGGCGCTTTTGTGTCACCCGTTTACAAGCCCGCAGTTTTTGAAAAGTCGGCTCCGGATTTTGCACGGACGAGCGCTTCAAAAACCGAGATCCGGATGTCGTGCTGGTCGAGAAAATAGGTAACCTATTGACCATCAGGGCTCGGCGGCGGGGCAGACCTGTTCGCCGTTGAGACGGATCCGGTAGCCAACATCGCACTTGACCCGCCCTGTTTGCTCGAATTCGGCGCAGAGATCCCGCCCGTCGATCACCACGGTGTCATCGCCCACGCAGCTGGCGTCGATGATGGTATCGGTCGAGAAAAACTCCGCAAGAAAGGTACATCCGCCGAGCAACAGCAACCACATGCGGCCTCCGAACGCGAGCATACCACCGGCGGGCGGGGGATTGGCCGCGTTCGAAAGGTTCGCTATGAGGGGGAGGCTCGGAGGCAACATGTCCGTATTTTCCCAGATCACCGAATACAAGAAAGTCCTGAAGCAGATGGAGTCCTGGTTGGACAAGGCTTCTGCGCATGCGGAGGCTAAGTCATTCGACGTGAATGTGCTGATGCTGTCCCGGTTGGCGCCGGACCAATTTGCTTTCAACCGCCAGGTTCAGTCGACCTGCGACGCGGCGAAATTTGCGGCAGCGTATTTGTCGGGACAGAAAGCCCCCTCTCATCCGGACACCGAGACCACGATCGACGAGCTGCGCCAACGCATCCACTCGGTGTTGGGTTACCTCGCGGACTTCCAAGAGTCCGATTTTGCCGATGCGGCCACCCGCAAGATTTCGCCGGGATGGCTGCGCGGAAAGTCGATGACCGGCGACGACTACTTCCACCAGGCGTCGATCCCCAACTTCTATTTCCACGCGGCGACGGCCTACGCCATTCTCCGACACAATGGCGTTCCACTCGGAAAGATGGACTACTTGGGCGCCATTCCCATCCAGGACTGACCCGGCTAGTCTTGACGTGTCAAGACTAGCAAGTTGCCGCAAAACAGGCCGAACGGACGGGCGAGTTTTGCGGCAGCCTGCCAGAGCGCCGATCAGGTCAAGGGCCGCGGGCGGCCCGATGGCGCCATCGCGAGGCCCGCAGGCCGCGTTGCGAGCGACTTCGACCGACCGAGAGCCGCAGGAGTCGTACTGGACGTACGTCGACGAGGCTTGACCGAGGAAGAAGGCGCGCAGTAGCGGACCGTGGGACGTAGCAACCTGATCTAGGGTAGGCCCGCGACGATTTCCTCAGATTTGTCCCAAAGAGCGGCGGCGAGCGCGTCATTTTGCCCGTGCTTGCTTGGTGTTTCAACATTGCAATCGGCCCAATAGAGCCCTTGTCCCTGGGCCGCCGCGGCGGGGTGCGTGGCGACATACACCTCAGTGGCGGCGCCCTGAGGAATGGACTTGAGCACCAACGGACTGACGGTATTCAGAATCCCTTGGAATACCCGGTTCATGTGCCGGCCGAGGTTGGTGTTGATCACGCCCGGGTGCACGGAGTACGCGGTTTGCCCCTTGGGAAGCCGCTTGGCGAGATGCCTCGCGAACAGCAGATTGCAGAGCTTGGACTGGCCATATGCCTGCCAGTTGTTGTAGCCTTTCTCGGCGGATAAATCGTCCAGGCGGACGCCTTCTGAATAGGTGCCTTTGTGGGCAGCGCTGGACAGGGCGACCACACGGCCGTCGGCCGCGAGGCGGTCGAGCAGGCCGGTGACCAAGATGAAATGGCCAATGTGGTTAGTGAAAAACTGCATTTCATAGCCGTGTTTCAGCTCTCGCGTGGGCAACGCCATGATGCCAGCATTGGCAATGATCCCATCGATGGAATGGCCGAGATCCTTTACTTTAGCGACGGCCGCTCGTACCGAAGCAGGCTCGGAGAGATCGAGTGCGATGGGGATGATCTCGCCGGAGAATCCTTTGCAGGCTTCCAATGCCTTGTCTTCGCTGCGGGCGGTGGCGAGGACACGCGCACCGCGAAGACCGAGCACGCGCACAGCCTCGGTTCCAAGGCCCGAATTGGAGCCCGTGACCAAGTACGTCTTCCCGGCGAGGTTTAGGCCCTCGGTCACCTGTTCGGCGGTAGAACGGTAACCAAATCCGCTTGGACCTTTGCCCTTTAAGAAACCGATCGGCATGTGCGCTCCGGGGATGCAGGGCCACCTTATCAAAAGGAAGGTGCCGCCGATAGCGGCGCCGACCATTTGGATTCGCCAATCAAGAGTACGCGGTGAAGGGCGTCAATTCACCGGGTCGGCCGCGCCAGCCAGGCCTTCCGTTCCGTTTCGGAAAAATGTTCGATGGCGTACCGGAGCGCGGTCCTTGGCATTTTCGAGGCATGGGCGGCGAGAAACCCGCGCAAAACCTCGGGACCGGAGTGCTTTCCGACCTCTCGGAGCATCCAGCCCACTGCTTTGTGCATCAGGTCGTGTTTGTCGCCAAGGAGAAGTTGTGCGATTTCGAAGGTGTCTTTGCTCTCGCCTGCGCGGATGAAGGCTTCGGTGGCGACGATCGCGATGCGGCGCTCCCAAAGGTGGGGGGAGACGGCAAGTTGTGACAGGATGCTCCGGTCTTTATCCAGAAGCCAAGCGCCGAGGATGTGGTACGCGCTCGAATCGACCAGATCCCAATTGTTGACGTAGGCGGTGTTCTTTAGGTAGAGGTCCACCACCTGTTTTCGGGTGGCGGCATCCCCTTTTTCAAACGACCGTACCAGCAAAAAGAGGGCGGTGAGCCGCTCTTCGTGGATCGGGGACTGCAGAAGGGTCCCGGTGTCTGTGAGCGACCGTCCGGAAAAACGCTTGGCGATCTTCCTTTGTTCGGGGACGGGAACTCCGATGAAATGGTCGCCCGCCGAGTATTCCGGTCCAGTTTTGAAGAACCGGCGAGACACCTCGGCTTTTTCGGGGGAGGCGGCAGCGGCGAGCGCTTGGCGGATCCGATCGGCGGTCACGGGAACTCCGGTCAGATAGTAAATAGATTTACTATCTAAAGTTCGAAGATCTGGTATCCAAGCCGAAGATCCGGCGTCAATCGCTGCCGCGCTTCGGTGGCTTTGTTTTGCACCTGCTCTTTGAAGTCCGCTTCCACTGCCTCTTCGAAGGTGGTTTTCATCAACCCACGATCGTCAAACTGAACGGAAGAGGAGCTTTCAGCACTGAAATACGTGGAGCAGAGGAACTCACCGTTGGTGAAATCCCACAACGTGAGAAAGCCGTCGAAGAACCCCATGTCGTACACGCCCTCGGTGAAGACGCCGTCTTGTTTTGCGACTTTTGCCGGTGCTTCTTCGGTGGGGATGTACACGAGCAGCACCTGAGCGCGGTCGGACAAGCGTTCCGCAATCCATTCTTTGTCGCTGGAGACCTGCCAATCCGCGCGGCCTTCGAGCGGCGACTGCAGTTTTACCAGCCATTCGGAGTTCATCCAACTCAAATGTGCTGGAACATCCTTTGTTCCGGTGAAGGGTCCCTTTGCGAAGGCGGGGAGCAGGTCCCGGCGAATGGTGGATGGTTTCTGATAGTCCAGTTCATTCTTATCTTTGTGAACGAGCGCTTGAATACGCGCAGCGTCGCACGACACTTCGCCGAGCTCGGTGGTGGTCGCCAACTTTTGATCGATCGCCGCCAGGGTTGCCGCGGTGGCGGTCAATTGCTGTTCAGCGGCGGCCGCTTTTTCGGCTTGCTCTTTTTCCCATTTTGCCTGTACTTCGGGGGTCATGCCCGCGCAGGCGAGGGTAAACAGAACGGTGGCAGTGACAGTGAAGGTGCGAAGGATGTGCATCGAAGGCTCCATATGGCCTGCGTCTTATGCTCGACGCGGCGCGAGGTCGAGCAGTTGAGACAATTTGGAACAGCCCAAAATCGCCCTAGGGATGCAACACGCACCCGCCCAGAACCTCGCCTCGCCACTTCGCTAGCATCGCCGTTTTGAACTCGGAGAGCGGAAAGCGGTGTGAAATCTGCGGATGGATGTCGCCCGCGTTGGCCCAGGAAAGCACTTGTGCAAGGCGTGGAATTCGTATGGACGGATCGACGACAGTGGAGATCACCATCGGGCAGCCCAAGACGTCGATCCCTTTCATCATGATCCGATTGGTGGGGAGCACATTGGCATTAGGGGCGCCGCGCTGGCCTTTTCCGCGTGAAACGGAGGGGGTCGAGGCCCAGCCGACGATCAAGAATCGTCCGCCGAACGCCATACATCGTAAGCTTTCCACGGAGATATCGCCGCCGACACCGTCGTAAACGACGTCCACACCGCGACCGCCGGTCAACGCCTTGATGTCGTCGCGGAAAGACCGGAGCCCGCCGTCTTCTCCGCGACAGTTGACGACGTGGTCGGCGCCAAGAGACTTCACCAACGCCAACTTTTCGTCAGAGCGACCGGTGGCGATCACCGTCGCACCGAGCAACTTCGCGATCTGTACCGCGGCCATGCCGGTGGAGCCGGAGGCGCCGTGAATGAGGACGGTCTCTCGGGGTTTGAGATGACCGCGGGCGATCAGGCAATGGTAGGCGGTTTCGTAGTTGCCCAACAGATTGCAGGCTTCGTCATAGGAGAATCGTCCGGGGATCTTGATCACCGCTTCGGCGGGCGCGACCGCATAGGTGGCGAATCCGCCATAAGCTTGGTAGTTCCCAAGGGATCGCGGCCCGGTGAGCAAGCCATCGGACAGTACGCGATCGCCGACTTGCACCTTCTCCAGGGGAACGGCATTTCCAACCCAAACGACATCGCCGGCGTACTCTAACCCTGGGGTATAAGGGGGCTTTGGTACGTGTTGGTATTGGCCGCTGGTCATGATCAGGTCGACCCACCCGACCGAAACGCTGCGCACCTGCACGATCACGTCGGTGGCGCGCAATGTGGTCGGATCGGGCGGCACCTGTGGTACCAGCGCGAGGTGATTTTCGATGGCTTCCAAGGGCGTTTCAGCGAGCTCGGAAACCTGTACGCGATGACCAGCGGGGAGGTGCAGCATGCTTTCATAGAACGCTCCGTCGCCCGTCGCGCAACCCTATTAGTAAAGTAACTTGACTATGCGTAGCTTCCGTTGACTCTTTGAAGTTCCAGGCGTCCATATTCAAGAAAACTGATCATTCCGGCGCAGGCGGCGACCTTCATGCCCAAAGTCAGTGCGTCAAACATCAACCCCCATCCCTGAAAAACGAATTGGGCGGCATCGAATCCCCAGCCCAGAATGGTGCATGCGGCGAGCAACAACGGAAGCAGGGTCCACACCGGCCGAACGTGGCCGTCCCGCGCCCTTACCATCCACCATGCCGCAACAAACAGCGAAAGAACGCCGACGCTGAAGCCGAGGTGATAGACGGCCATCCGCACCAGGGCCCAGGCTTCGGTCGGGGGACCAAACACCGCAAGCACGATGCGAAGCACGGTAAGGCCGCACACCACACCCCAGCCGAAGGCGCCCAATGCCCCTGGAGCGATTCCGCGAGCGCCAAAGCACCAGGTGAGGCATCCCACGGCGAGGCCGGCGCTGAGCGCCAGATCGAGGGTGGTTCTGAGCCAGCCGAAGGCCTTCACCAATGGTACTGCCGCTTCGGTGAGGGGGAGGGCGTCCACCAGCAGAAAACCAAGGAAATACAGGAGCTGAGTGAGAGCGATGCCGATGAACGCACCCTCCAACATCCGAAATCCAAACCGCGTGGACGCTTCCATGGCAACCCTCTGGTGTCGACGGCCGATTAACTGTCGGACGGCTCCGAAAGCGGGTTTGGGGCGCCTTGGGACATGTTGGTGCACGCCCGGGACGCGGTGGGACGCCGGTCGGGGAGGGCTTGGGGCATTGTCTGGGCGAGCCCCGCTGAACGGGCCAACTGGAGAGAATATGCGAACCAATGTACGTTTGTTGTCGGCTATGGTATTGATTTCGTCGTTGGCGACGGGGTGCTGGGAACAGTTTCAGGGCCCAGCCACTGGGCCAAATGGTGCAGCGGAGCTTGTGAAACCGTATGCTGGAGTTCGGCTGAGTTCGTCGACGGGCCTCGCAGAGGCTCATCAGAGCCAAGCGGATGCGTTTTTAAGCTGGTCACACCTGGACGATCCGATGAACATCACCATGGCCGGCCTCGATCAGAATTCGGGGGTGCGGTCGGTCAATGGGTACATCCATCTGACGGGGGAGTGCGATCCCACCGCTATGGGTCAGGCGAATTTCGAGGTTCGACAGCTGATCATTCGTACCTTTAACGGTGCGTCGTCGGCGCCTCGCCGGGTAGAGGCGACCAGCATTTCGCTGGATACGCCCGACATTCTCCCGTTGCTGCAGCAATGTCCTGGCACCGTGATCGAAATTGAGGGCGATGTGCAGGTGGCCGTCAAGGACTGGAAGGGCAACGCCGAGAATGCGTTTGTGGGCACCTTCCTGTATGTACACTAGGGCAATGCAGAAACGGCGATGTAGCGACCAAACCACTCGATGGGGAGGTCGGCCTCAGGCCGGTTGTAGAAGCCGCCGGTGAAGGCGGCCACCAGCTGAAGGGAGGGTGCGATGAATAGCATTTGCCCTCCATTTCCGCGTGCGAATACCACTTCGATCGGAGTGCCGCGCACGGTGAAGGTGTTGCTCCACCACAGATCCCCATAACGGGAGTCACCAAGGGTGTTTTTCCCGGAAGTGGTTGCGTCGATCCATACCTCGGGCACCAGCCGGTGGCCGTCGATCGTGCCTCGGTCCGATACCAACTGTCCGATTCGCGCGAAATCGAGCGGACGAAGCATCAGATGTCCGCCGGTATCCGTCCCGCCTTCGGGGGTGTTCGCCCACGACCAGGACCGGATGCCCAGCGGATCGAAGAGGTTTTCGCTAGCGAATTCGGGAACCGCCGTGTGCGTGGAACGTTCCAGCCATGCCCCGAGCACTACAACGCCCCCCGTGCAGTACCGGGTAACGGAGTTCGGGGCGTCCTTTTGGGGGAGAGCCAAGGTGTGCCGAACCCAGTCGTTCTTTCGGTACATACGGTCTTCTTGGCC
>SYKL01000447.1 GCA_005797785.1 Pseudomonadota bacterium
CCTCCGGATGCGGAAAGACGACGACCCTGCGCATCGTCGCCGGGCTGGAACAGCCCGATGCCGGAGAGCTCCGCATCGATGGCGAGTCAATGTTCGCGCCGGGCGTTCACATACCAGCAGAGAAACGTGGTCTGGGTATGGTGTTTCAGACCTATGCCGTTTGGCCGCACAAGAGCGTGTTTGAAAATGTCGCCTTCCCCTTGCGGCTACGATCCGCTCCGGACATCGACTCACGCGTGCGAAATGTGCTGCAACAGGTCAAGCTCGACGGCCTGGAACAACGTTACCCCCACGAACTCTCCGGCGGCCAACAACAACGGGTGGCGCTTGCTCGAGCATTGGTAGCCGAACCTCGGGTATTGTTGCTCGATGAGCCGCTGTCCAATCTGGATGCGCGACTACGCGGCGAAATGAGGGATGAAATCCGTGCGCTGGTGAAGCGCATGGGCGTAACGGTATTGTTGGTCACTCACGATCAAGAAGAGGCGCTGGGATTCGCCGATCGCATCGCCGTCATGGAAAAGGGTGTCATCCAGCAATGCGACACACCGCAACAGCTGTACGAGCATCCAAAAAACTCACTGGTCGCCCGATTTTTGGGAGAGCTGAACGAACTCCGCGGCGTTCGGGAGGGTGGGCTTGTCCGCGTTGGCGATACCTCGGTTCTGGCGGATGCGACGGAAGAAGCCCCGCTCACGGGAGACTGCCTGCTGGCATTTCGCACCGAGTGGGCGAGGATCGGACCACATGGCGCCATAGGCGGCGTTGTCGAGTCGCGAGTGTATCTCGGCCACCAAATTCGTGTTCGGGTAAGCACACCACACGGCAGCCTGTGGCTGAATGCTCCCGCATCCGTGGCGGTCGGCGACTCCGTCCGGTTTCACGTGGAACGGGGATGGATGCTGGCGCCTCGCTGACGATCCCCGGAGAGGTTAGGGTTGCCGGGGGGGCGCATGCGTTCGGTGATCGTGATCGGGGCCGGCATCGCAGGGCTAACCGCGGCTTGGCGCCTGGCGAATGAAGGGCGGGATGTCCTCTTGCTGGAGGCGAGTGAGCGCCCCGGTGGCACCATCCAGACCCACAACCGCGACGGCATCACGTTCGAACGTGGGCCACAGTCCTTTCGGTCCGGGGCGAACTATTCCCTCAGGCTGATCGAAAATGTGGGACTTAGGTACGCCATTCTTCCCGCACAGGACTCCGCGAAAACCCCCTTTATCCTTTGGAAAAACGGGCTAAATGCGGTCCCGAAGGCGCTCACCAACCGCGCGTTTTTTCCCCTCACCGCCCTGCTGCGCGCCGCGGCTGAGCCATTTTTGGCCGATGACCCGCCGGAAGGCGATGAATCGGTGTTCGACTTCTTTGCAAGGCGGCTGGGACATCACGTCGCCAGCCGCATCGCCGATCCGCTGGTCGCTGGCATTTTCGGCGGTGACCCACGTGAGCTATCGATCCAGGCAGCTTTTCCCGACCTGGCGCGGGCGGAACGAAATGGACGCAGCCTGATCGGTTCTGCGCTCACCGCTCGATGGACGCAACCCGCACGGCTTCCCTGGGCCCCGAAAACGCTGTTTTCTCTTCGCTACGGTCTGGAGGCCCTCCCCCTTCGGATCGCACAATTGCTTGGACACCGGCTTCGCCTGAGCTCGCCGGTCGAGGAAATTCAACACATTAACGGTGGGTTTCGCGTGATCGCCCCTGGTGGTCCCTACGAAGCCGCATCGGTGGTCGTCGCTGCACCACCCCACCAAGCGGCTGCATTTTCCCCCGTTGGGCGTGATGAACTTGCCGCGTTCCCAAGGGCCAGCATGGCCTCCGTGCTGATCGGCTGGCCTTCAGAGGAGGTACCCGAGCCCATCGACGGTTTCGGATGGTTGGCGCCGTCGACCCTCCGCAAGGACGTTCTCGGTGTGATCGCCGTGTCCAAGTGCTTTCCCGTTCACAGCCCCGGCATTACGCTGCTGAGGGTGATGATCGGCGGCAGTCGTGACCCCGGCCATCCCCGCGATCCAGAGGAGCTGGTACTCCGCGCCCGACAGGTTGTTGAGTCGGTACACAGCATCCGAGCCGCGCCCTCCTTTTCCGACGTCGCCATCCACGGTATCCCTCAGTACCGCCTCGGTCATATCGAGCGCCTTCGTTCGCTGCAAGCTGCACTTCCGGGGCTGCGTTGGCTCGGCTGGGGATACAGCGGAATCGGCCTGGAGCACGGCGTTCGCGCCGCTCAAGATCTTGTGATCTAAGGGAGAAAGCGTGTTTGACGCCTTTGTGCTCGCCGCCGGCCTCGGAACGCGCCTTCGCCCGCTGACGCTCGAAAGGCCGAAGCCGATGGTTCCGGTATGCGGGATTCCGATGTTGGAATATGCGCTCGCTTCCTGCGCTCACGCGGGATTCAAACACGTCGTTGTGAACGCGCACTGGCTTCCAGAATCCATCTGCGCATATGCCGGTCTCTACCAAGGAATGGCGGTGGAGGTCGTCTTTGAGCCTGAGATCCTTGGAACGGGGGGCGGGCTCAAGAACGTGCAATCGCAGCTGGCGGAACGTTTTGCGGTGATCAACGCAGATGTCCTCTCGAACGTTGACCTCCGGGCGTTGCGCGACCTCGTTCCCGAACGGGGAGCGGCGATGGCCCTTCGCACCGATCCCACGGAAGCGCCCCGGTACGGGCTCGTGCGCTCCGACGCGACCGATACGGTGGTTCACCTCACAAATGTGGCGCACGCGGATCCCGTCGGGGGGATCACCGAAAACACCCACTTCACGGGCATTCACGCGATGCACGTCGATTCGTTGAATCTCGTACCCGAGGGGTTCCAGTGCATCGTTCGCACCGCCTACCGGGCATTGGTTCCTGAACGGAAAGTAAAGTCGCTTGTCTATCCGGGAATCTGGTTAGACGTGGGCGATCCGGAAGCCTACCTGGAGGCCAATCTTGCCGCACTCACCGGCACACTTCCGCTTTCGATCGATCCCTTTGCGGTCGCCGCGTGGAGCACGCGGTCGTCAGAATCCCCTCCAGATGCAACATTTTCAGGGAATGTGTGGATAGGCGAGAACGCCGAAGTGAGCGGCTCGACGCTTCACAACGCGGTGATCGGGCACGGTGCGGTGGTCGAACCCGGAGCGATACTCCGCAATTGCGTCGTTTGGGACGGCGCTAACGTACCAAAAGGGGAACACTCCCGCACCATCTTCACGGCGCGGGGCGTTCATCGAGTCGAAAGCGCAGTTCGGGGGTGAACCCCTTCCGAACTACCAAACTTCGCACACCTTTTCTGGACGCATCGGCGAACCTACAGGGCAGTTGAACGCCTTCCCAAATTCCGGGAACTGCGAAACCGCACCGTTGACGCGGTATTTGGGTGGCGAGTGAGCATCTACCGTGGCGTACAGGCGATCCATGGCCGGAGTTCGCAGCGTGCACCACGCCTGCGCATAACCGACAAAGAACTGCTGATCTTGGGTGAGGCCTGCCACCGCCGGGCGAGCCACCTTTTCTGGGATCGACTTGAAGGCCTGATACGACTGTTTCAACCCACCCAGATCGGCGATGTTCTCCCCGAGCGTGAGCTCGCCATTGACCATTAAGCCAGGCGCAACCTCAAATCCATTGTACAGGTCGACCACACATTTAGTGCGCTCCTCAAAGCGCGCCGCCACCGCTGGATCCCACCACTCGACCATCTGACCGGACCCATCGAACTTTCGGCCCGAATCGTCAAAGCCATGGGTCAATTCGTGGCCCATCACCATACCGATGCCGCCGTAGTTAAACGCGAGCGGCCAATTTCGGTCAAAGAACGGCGCCTGCAGAATGCCCGCAGGGAAAGCCATCTCGTTAAACGTGGGGTTGTAGTAGGCGTTTACATCGGATGCCGCCATGAACCACTCACCGCGTTCCGACGGCTGGCCGATTTTTTTGAACTGCCGATCGTTCTCGAATTTGCGGGCTGCCAATACATTTCCTAGATGATCGGCGGCGTCGGTCGAGACCGAGCTGTAGTCGCGCCATTGATCGGGGTAACCGATCTTGTTTACGATCATCTTCATTTTTTCCGCGGCGCGGGCCCGGGTACCGTCGTCCATCCATTCGAGGCCAGCGAGATTTCCTTCGAACGCCGTCTCGATGTTCCGAATCATCTCCAGGCTTTGCTCTTTGCTTTCGCCGGAGAACGCCTTGTCGACATAGTAACGGCCCACGATCTCGGGGAACGCGGTAGAGGTAGCATCCAAACACTGCTTCCAACGCGGCTTTAACTCCTTCTGGCCGGTAAGCGCCTGGCCGAAGAACGCAAAATCCGCCTGATGGATCTCGGTGGTGAGATGCTCAGCCGTGGCGAG
>SYKL01000052.1 GCA_005797785.1 Pseudomonadota bacterium
CACGAGAGCTGTGTTCGCAAGGACACAACCCGTCTGTTAGCCGCAAAACTCTAAAGAGACATCCGCTGTCTCCCAGCACCTAGAACCCCCGGATCGAAAGATTCGGGGGTTTCTTATTTGCATTCGGCGGCGGCCGAGGCACGGCTTCTGGTCGGCGCCGACATCGGCTGGCGGCTGACGGGTAGGGAGTTTCCGACCTATACCCGAGAGAACATGCCGGGCCGGCTCGTTCGGGACGATGAGGAACGGTGAGCGAGCAAACCTTAAACGAGGATTTTCGCGACTTCTTGGTGGTCCTTTTGGCGCACCAAGTGGAATTTGTCGTGGTTGGCGCCCATGCAGTGGACTAAAACCCGAAGAACGCCTGTAATTCGCCGTCCAGTTGGTATTGGTCGCCCAAAAACGGAAGGTCGGTGGGGGTTTGCGCGGTCAGTTCGAGGTCGGCGGCATAGCTGAATCGGGACGCCGCAGTGTTGGCGTCGAACGGCTCCCAAAGCCACGCATAGTCGTTTTCGTCCAGGAACTCGACAGCGAAAATATTATAGGTTCCAGGAGGAACTTGTAGAGTTGCGTGACCCAGTTCGTTCGCGTCAAGGATGCCGCTTTGGTCGGCGTCGGCTTGATTGCAGGTCACATCGGCGAACACCCCTTCATTGTCGTCGAGAACGCCATTTTCGTTGGCGTCGTTGCCCACCCACAGTCGGACTTCGGTGACCTGGACGTTGGTGTGGTCGCAGGCGTTCGCCGCCGCGGGTATGCCGTTGTCGTTGTACAGAAGGACATAGTCAAACTGCACTTCAGCGATCTCCACATCGGTGTCTTCGACGTCGGTGTCGACGACATCGGTATCGACGATGTCGGTGTCTTCGACGTCGGTATCCACGGGGTCTGTGTCCGCCGCGTCCGAGTCCGTTCCGGCATTACAAGCCACCAAGCCGAATAGAATTGCAATCCAGGTTCGCATGTCGCCTCCTTGCGCGATTGTACCAGAGGGCCCGCGGAAAGGAAATAGTAAATGACTTGACTAAATGAGGAGCCGTGGACCCGGAACCCTCCGTGCGTCAGCGTGTTAGACGGGACGAAGGGAGAATTCGTGCGTTCCTGGGCGGACTTTGAATTCGATCCGGAACCCCATCGGGAGCGTCTCCTTCCGCTGGTGGAGCGGCTTCAGCGCGATCGTCCATCGACCGACCGGGAATGGCGCCGGATCCTTAAAGATCACTTGCGCCCCGACGGTGGTTTTTATTCGAAAGCGGAGATCAACTCCGCCGCTCGGGCGTGGAAGCTCCCCTTTGCGGCGATAACCAAACCCACACGGACGAGAAGTGGCGTTGCACCGGTGACGTTGTTCACGCAACCGTATGCCTGTCCGGGCCAGTGCATCTACTGCCCTAATGATGTCCGCGCTCCAAAGGCCTATTTGGCGGATGAACCCGGGGTTCAGCGTGCCCGTTCGGTGGGGTTTGATCCGTACGCGCAAACCTGGAACCGCTTGTTGGCGCTGTTTCGGCTCGGTCATCCGGTTTCCAAGGTGGAAATCGTAATTCTCGGGGGGACGTGGTCGAACTACCCCGAGGCGTACCAGGTCGCTTTTGTTCGAGGTTGTTTGCGGGCGTTGAACGATTTCGATGGCTCGAAAAATCCAGGCCCGATCCATGGGGCGCAGATCGAGGAACTTCCCTTCGAAATCACCGATGAGAGCTACAACGTCCGGTTGGCCCGCCAAGGAACGGAGGCGATTCCGCTGGATTGGCCGGGGCTACACTCGGAGATCCAGCGCCAAAGTGAGTCTTCTTCCAAGCTTGTCGGCTTGTGCATCGAAACGCGGCCGGATCGCGCGGGCACCGAGGAAATGGATCGCTGGCGTCGGATGGGGATCACCAAGGTGCAAATTGGTGTTCAGAACCTGTCCGACGAGGTCCTCCGTCAAAATCGGCGTGGGCATACCGCCGAACAAGTGCGTCAAACCCTAGATTCCCTCCGGTTGGCGGGTTTCAAGATCCAAGCGCATTGGATGACGAACCTGTTGGGCGCGGATCCGGAGTTGGATCGCCGCGAATATGTAAGGTTCGTGAACGAAGAGCATCCGGACGAAATCAAGCTGTATCCCTGCCAACGGATCCCCGGAACCGAATTAGAACGCCGATTTAGACGCGGTGCGTGGGCGCCGTATTCGGAGGACGATCAGCGCTCGCTGCTGGCGGATCTGCTTGCGGCGACGCCTGAGACGGTGCGGCTAAGTCGGGTCGTTCGCGACATTCCGAAGCACTGGGTGACCGAAGGCGGCGTGGACACCAACCTTCGGGAGGGCGCCGAGGAGGATAACCGGCGGCGAGGGGCGCCGCTTCGGGACTTGAGGTCGCGAGAAATCGGCGCCGAAGACGAACCAACCATGCCGTTTCGATGCGAGGAACGCCGACTGGATGGGCGCTCCACGGTGGAACGATTTCTATCGGTCGTGGACGGCCGGGACCGGGTTTTGGGGATTTGTCGGCTCTCTCTTCCCAAGTGTCCTCCGCCTTTCGAAGAACTTGCCCAATGCGCCATGATTCGGGAGTTGCATGTGTATGGCCCGGCGGTGAATGTGGGCCAAGCGGGTCGGGTTCAGCACCGCGGCTTGGGTGAGCAATTGATTTCCCGAGCTGTGGAGCTGGCAAAAGAAGCGGGCTTTTTGAAACTGGCTGTGATCGCGGCGGTGGGCACCCGCAGTTATTACGAACGCTTCGGGTTTGTGGAGTGCGGGCGGTACTGGATTCGCGCGGTCTGCTAGACTCCAATGCGGAGTCGCCATGGTGGAACAGGGCAGAAACACGCTGGTACACGGCTTGCTAACGGTCGTTTTCTCGTCGGGGATGGCCGTTTGGGCGGGCCTCTGCGCGGCCGCTCCGTTGGGCGCTTACTTGGCGACCCAGAAACCGGCCACGCTTCAGGTGGATGACCTGGATACGAGCATGGTTTGGGCGGTATTGTTGTTTTCCAGCGCGTTGGCGGTGCTGTTCGGGTTTGCAACCACCGCCGTCTTGTATCGGCGGCGAGGGGCGTTGGGGCTCTTGTTTGCAGCGGGGGGCGGATTGATGACCACCGCGACCGGGTTTCTCATCCGATCGTGGATGATCGACGAGGCGCATCGTCGGGCGGATGCGGTGGAGCAGGCGATGGATGCGATTGGCCTGCCGTTGACGGACGCGTTGTGGTCGGGGGTCGACAACTTCATTGTGGGCATTATCGCTGTATTTATATCGATCTTCACATTGATCGTCGATGCACTGATTTGCATGATCTACCTCGGCTTCCAATTGTTGGTGCAGGCGCCGTGGTTGTTTGCGATGTCGGTGTTTTGGGTGGGCGGCGTCTGGTTGGCGTTCGCTGCGGTGTCCTTTCTCGTTCAGTATGTATGGAAAGCTTCGGTTCGGACGGTGGGTTCAGCCGATTCGGGCGCACCTTGATCCCCATTTTTTTGGAGCGCGCGATGAGGTTTGTTGTTCACTTGTTCCTGCTTTCCATGGGGCTTCTGGCCGAGTCTGCCTGGGCGGCGCCTTCGGCGGAGCAAACCACCCGGTCCGCGCGAGAGTGGCTGGAGAAAGCCTGTAAAAAGGAGGATGCTGCTGCATGCACAGAGCTCGGATTGTTTTTGAGCTTTGGCATCGGTGGCGAGGCGAAGGTTGCGGAGGGCGAACGCCTGTTGGAGTTGTGGTGCGTTGAGCGTTCTTTTGGGCCGGCGTGTTCCCGGCTGGCTGGCCTCCATCGGTACGACACCGTTCGTCAGGTGGAGTACCTTGGAAAAGCTTGCGCCGCGGGTGTTTTCGAGGCTTGTACGGAGCAAAAGGAGGTTCGCGGCAGCTCCGAAGCCGAGGAAGCGGCCGCTACCACGCTGGGTACGGCGGCGTCGGACGCTATGGCCGCGGGGGATGTGGTGTTGGCTCGGGAAAAATTGGCTGAACTGGACGAAAAGTACCCAAACACACGCGCCTACAAACGGGCGGATCGACTTCGAACGGAACTCTCCATTGTTGGCATGGATGCGGGTGAACCCCAGGTGCGGAAATGGTTTGGGGTCCCGGGGAACTTTGTCGCCGGCCGGGTGACCATTCTGTCCTTTTGGGAGACTTGGTGTCCGCATTGTAAAAGAGAAATGCCAAATTTGGCGGAGCTCTATCGCGAACTTCGGCCGGAGGGCCTGGAGGTGGTGTCGTTCACCAAGATCACCAAGACTTCCACTGAGGACAAGGTTTGGGAGTTCATTCGCGAAAACCACATCGATTTTCCGGTCGGTCACGAAGACGGTGCGATGACGGCCCGATTTGGCGTGTCTGGCATTCCGGCGGTGGCGGTGGTGCGGGACGGCAAGGTGATCTGGCGGGGGCACCCGGCGAGACTATCGAAAGAGCTGATTCGCGGTTGGTTATCGTCGTCAAGGTGAGGCGCCTTTAGACGAGTTGAAGCGACGGCTCTCCTGATGGTCAAGTCCCTTGACTATTCCAGATCTCCGCGTCGGTGAGGCCGAGCGCGGCCAGTTCGGGGGCGCGCGCTTGGGCGTCTCCGGCGCAAAAAAAGTCGTCCAACTGTGGAGGTTTGATGCGGGTACCCGCCAGCATCGCGTGCGCTTGACCGCGGTGGTGGATTTGGTGCTGGAACAGGTGGGCGAGCAGCCGAGTGGCCGTTTCGAAGACAATTCCGGTGCGTCGGCCGACGCCGACCGCCTGGGACAGCCGAGCGTCAGGTAGGCCCGCGCAAATCGTCATCAATCGGCGATCGACTTCTCTTTGTGCTGCAAGTAGGGGGGCACAATAAGGGAACGGGACCTCCGTCGCGAAAAAGGCCACACCGTCGGGATTTGGAGATCGCCCTTCAAACCAACGCTCTAACGCATCCACATAGTAGAGGTCGACCGTGTAGTTGTGGTTGAGTGTGGCGGATAAGGAGGGGAAAAAGCTGGTCCGCGGTGCCTGGAACTCTTCGTCGGTCAGTTGCGCACAGGCGTTGAGCAGGCGCAGGTTGGCCCACGCATTGTTGGTCGCCATGGTCGCGAAATGGTGCGCTAGGGACATGGGTTCTCCTGCCCCCTGCTATCCCCACCGAGACAGCGTGTTGAGCAAATGCGGCAACGGCATGGCGCCAGAAGTGCGGAAAACTTCGGTTCCATCTTTGAAGACGAGCAGGGTTGGAATGCTTTGAATTTGAAAGGCCGCGCCGGCGCTCGGTTCCGCCTGAGTGTCCAATTTGGCGAGCACCAGTCTGCCGGCGGTCGCTTTGGCGGCTTTCAGAAATGTTGGTGCAAACGACACACAGGGGCCGCACCAGGGTGCCCAGAAATCGACAACCACGGGCCGGGTCGACTGTTGAACCAGGAGTGGGAGCGTTTTCGCGGTGAGGGAGGCGACTCCCTCGTGCACTGGAAGAGGTGCTTTGCATCGACCACATTTGGGGTCGTGACGTTCCAACAGGACCCGATTTAGGCCGCTGCAGGCCGGGCAGATGGCGAGTGTGTCCATGTTCACCTCCGCAACTACCTACGCACCGGTGTTTCGGCGGGGAGTGTTCCCGAGTTGAAAGATGCCTGTAACCACGGTGCTGGCCTCCGCCGGGTAGACCATGGCCACCTTGAAGGGTGGGAGGGCGCATGCGATCGTTGATCGGATTGTTGGCTTTGGTAGGATGTAACGATGAACAACCAGTGGCCCGGGGGGATTTCAATTCGGAACGCGTCACCGCCACGGCGCAGGCCACGGTGCTGTTTGGGAACTCGACGGTGGAGGAGTTTGGTACGTCGGTATCCACGGCGGGCGACCTCAACGGCGACGGCTATGACGATGTGGTGGTCGGCGCTCCCGATTTGGCCGCGGGGATTTCTGGGGTAGGAAGGGTGTATACCTTTCATGGATCTGCTGCGGGTGTGGTGACGAATGCCGCCGCGACTTTGTCCAAGGGGACCGCCGGGTTTGGGTATGTGGTGGCGAACGCCGGGGATGTCGACGCGGACGGTTACGACGATGTTTGGGTGAGCCACCCGACTCTGACGGATGGGTGGGTATTTCTGTATTTTGGCTCGCAGGGGGGGCTTTCATCGAACGACTATGACAGTTTGGTCGGACGTACCGCGGACACCTGGTATGGATGGTCCGTCGGATTCGCGGGTGACAACGACGCGGATGGCTATGCGGACGCCATTGTCGGCACCCAGAATGGCTACGCCGAATGGATCCCGGGCGGGCCCCAGGGGGTCAGCCGCAGCGACGCGGTGGTGTTGGAAGCCGGAGATCTGTACGTACGGGTCGCCACGGCCGGGGATGTGAACGGCGACGGATATGATGATGTGATCGTGGCCTCGGAAGCCCGCTCGACGTTTCCGACGGGCGAGTTTCGGATCTACCTGGGATCGGCCTGGGGCATTGAAGACGAACCGCTCACCATCGTTCCGGGGACGCCGGGGGAGAATTTCGCTTGGTCGATCGCAGGTGTTGGCGATGTGAACGATGACGGATTCGACGATCTGGTGGTCGGCGCTCCCGGGGCGGATCGGGCGTATTGGTACCTTGGCTCGGAAACGGGCGTGAGCGGCTATCTTACCTTGGCGGGCGTGGCCGATGAGTTTGGCCGCTCGGTGAGCGGGCCGATGGACCTGAATGCCGACGGCTATTCCGATTTTGCAGTAGGGAGTGGTTCAAATTCGGACCGGGCGTTCGTCTATTGGGGGTCGTCCGCTGGTCCGTCGACGGTGACCGCCTTGTTTAGCGGGACCACGGGCGCGTTTGGGTGGAGCGTGGGTGGGGCCGGCGATGTCGATGGAAATGGGTATGACGAGCTCCTCGTCGGTTCGCCGAACTATGCGACCCAAATGGGAAGGGTGACGCTCCATCGCGGGTATGTCGACGAAGATGGCGAC
>SYKL01000448.1 GCA_005797785.1 Pseudomonadota bacterium
CCCAGACGCGATCGAAAAGTGCGGCAACGCGCTCGACGACAACTGCGATGGCGAAGCCGACGAGGGCTGTCCGAGCACGGACGAAGATCCCGCAACTTGTGGATGTGCGAGCGCGCCACCCGCTCCGCCGTTGTTCGCGGCTTGGGCGGCGATCGCCGGACTATGGCTGCGGCGACGGCGCTCCCGGTAGCGGAGCCCCGTGCCCTCCACGAGCCCCCTACAACAAAGGATTGAAAGGCTCTACGGTCTGTCCTGCCCTGTGCTCGCAGACCCAGGCCGCCTCCGGGCGCTGGTGTCCAAACAGTACCCCTCCGACGACGTCCAGTTCACTTTTGCCGAGCGTGCGGGAGAACAGGGCGGAGATCCGGTGCGTCTGGCCCTTGAAAACAACTCCTACAGCCCTTGCTACTCCGAGCTGTATGGCTTCCTGACCAACGCCCTCTTGATCGGGATCCCGTACCGCCATGAGGCGATCTGGCTCGATTTGGAGCCCACCCAAAGCCTTTGGACGTACGCGGAAGGCTGGCAGGAGTGGCTAACATTGGGCGAGGGAACCTCTCGATTCCCAGAGCTTCGCCAGTGGGCGTTTTTCTTATTCCAGTTGCTCCCGGACTACGATTCCCTCAAGAACAAGATCGATCTTCTCAACGATCCCGATCGCCGCGTTGATGCCGCCTACAAGCAATGGTTGTCCGGTTTGAATGCTCCATCGACGATGACGATCGCCGAACATTGGGATGCCCACCGCTCGGCTCCTGGATGTGCAGACGCCCTGATTTGCCTAATGAGCGCCTATTTCTTTGGGGCGAGGTCGTTGCTCGTGGATCTGTCCGACGAGCTGCAGGCCCACCCCTCCGAAGTGGTTCAGGGAATGCGGCAGTTGCTCCACGATGCCGAATGGGGACCGGCAGCCGATCCGATCGTGGCCCATCTCCAACGCCAACGGTACGCCTTTCTCGAGCGGATTTCCCCCACACCCGTCGAACGAAAAAAGTCTAGCTACGATGCCTTCATCCATCGGTTTCCAGGGGTACTTCCGTCGCGAGTGGTTCCCCATTGGGCGTTTCGAAACCTCACCGAAACCTCCCTCGGCCTTCGCGGTGCCTACCTGTGCTGCAACGCCAATTCCGGGCTTTCCCTCTATGAAGCGACGGCCATTCTTGAGGCGCCCGCCACCCCTGAATCGTCGATCGCTGGCCTCGAACTCGACGGAAAGGGCATTGCCCTCCCCCGCTTGCTCGCGTTCATCCGGACCGCCGCGTTCGAACAGATTCAATATTTGTCCACAGAAACCCCCCTTCATAGCATTGCTGCGGATCTCGCGGCCTCCTCACACGCAGTGAATCTGCGCTGGTTGGGAGTGCGCAACGCGGACAGCGCGGCCATGGCACAGCTCGGGCGGGGCCCGTACTCGCTGCAAGCTTTGCGCGTCTCCCAGGGCGGAAATGTGGGCGTCGAAGGTTTCCAACATCTGGCCACGGCCCGCGCCTATGCGACGCTCCAGGAGTTGGTCCTTCCCAACCCCCACTGCAGAGATGAGGGCATTCGTACCTGGTTGTCCAGCGCACGCACACGTCACTTGCGGGTGCTGTCGATTCCCAACAACTACTCCGGTTCAAGCGTCGACGGTGCCGGCGATTCGCTGGCCGAACTTTTGGCGTCACCGCTCCCCCAGTTGACGCAGTTGAATCTCACCGATCATCGGGTAGGGGACTCCGGTGCCCGGGCGCTGGCTGGCAACTCCAACCGCGTGCTGCGCTACCTGACCCTGGAAGGATGCGGGCTCTCTCCAGAGGGGGTCGCGGAGTTGCTCGCCAGCCCGGTGCTCTCCAGTCTCGAATTCTTAAGCTTCCACCGCACCCATGTGGGAGCCCTGGGAGCGGAGGCTCTGGCGAGAAGCCCCCATCTTGAGTACCTGAGCTGGGTTCGCCTGGGCGGGATTGGCGACGAGGGAGCAGCGGCCCTTGCTAAAGCAAACCTCCCTTTTCTCGACTCCCTCGATCTGGAACGGGGCCACATCGGGCCGTCTGGAGTGCGCGCATTGGTGGCCGCACCGTGGTTACCGTCACTTCAAACATTGATTTTGACGGACAATCGAGCGGACACCGAGTCCGTCCTCCTGCTGGCCCGCTCGAACCGAGCAAATCGACTTTCGTATCTTTCCGTCTCCACCAATCCGATCGGCCTCGAAGGGGTCCGAGCGCTGCTCGATCTGCCTTCGCTCAAGGTCTTGAAGGCCCTGTTTTGTGGCGTGCCCCGAAGCGAGTTCGAACAGCTTCAGCAAGTTCGTACCGATGTTCTACTAGAGCTCGCGTAGGCGATCTAGTCAATGACTTTACTATTTTTTGCAGCCCTCCGGCGGACGACTCGCGGGGGCGGCGTGGGACTTCACAGGTCCCATGGTGATCATCTCGGACGGCACGATGATTCCAGTCGAGTGAGGTTTCCGAGCGTGTGTTTATCTCTTCGGAAGCCTAAAATGCTTTGCCAGGACCGCACCCGTAAACGACGCGCGCAGGTAAAACCCGATCGCCTGCGCGCGGGTCCATTCGCCTTCATCGTCGAGGGTCCAGCTCGTCGATTCAGAATCCGCACCCTTCGGTCGGATCTGCAACGCTGTGCCGCGGCGGGCGTCCAACTGCCACAATTCGCCGAGGCCGATGGTTGCCGCGTGCTCCTCCCAGTCCGCTCGGAGGATCGCCTCCTCCTCGGGTTCCGGGCTCCACAATAGCGCCTGACCTATCCGCCGTTCGCCCAGGGTCGGGGCCGACAGCACCGGCACCCACAACACCCGCGACAACTTTCGCCGTACCCAACTGGCTTCCCAACGGCTTCCGAGCGAGCCATCCATCGGGGCGGTGCACACATAGGTGGATTCCTTCGGAACCCCGCGTTCGTCCACAGGAAGCGTCTTCATCTCGACGCCGATCCCAGGAAAATCCGGCTCCGGCAGCGAACTCCCAGTGGCACCTAAAGCGGTTTCGAGCAACTGGCCGATCCATCCCTTGGCTCGTCGCAAATCGCCGGGAACCGGCACCCCGACTTCCGTCGCGATCGCCGACAACGGCTGACCGGCCAAGCGACGGGCGCGCTCGATCAATTCCGCTTCGCTGGAGGGGGGTCGCATTCGAACGGTTTATCCCGCCTGGAATCGCACGGACGAATCGAATAGGTGGGCGCCCCATGGTTGCCCTGTACGCCCTCAATCGCCAAGAGCTCACCGATCTGGTTTTAAGCCTCGGAGAACCACGCTTCCGGGCTGACCAAGTTTGGGGATGGCTGTACGACAAAGGCGCCCCCGATCTGGAGGCGATGAGCAATCTTCCGCGCCCGTTGCGCGAAAAACTCCAAGCGGCTGCCACTCTCGGCACCCTTTCGGTCGAGACCGAGCAGATCGCCAAGGACGGAACCGTAAAGCGACTTTACAAATTGGCCGACGGTCAGCTGATCGAATCGGTGTTGATGAAATACGACGGCGTACGGCGTACGGCGTGCATTTCCTCGCAGGCCGGCTGCGCGATGGGATGCGTCTTTTGTGCGACCGGCCAGATGGGGTTCGCGCGGCACCTAAGCTCCGGCGAGATTTTCGAGCAAGCCGCTCGCTACTCTTCCGATCTCCGCCTCGAAGGCGAGCGCCTGTCCAATATCGTATTGATGGGCATGGGCGAGCCGTTTCATAATTACGATGCGGTTCTTCACGCGGTGCGCCGCCTGATGTCGGACTTGGGGATCGGCGCCCGGCACATCACGATCAGCACCGTCGGATTGGTCCCCAAGATTCGGCAATTTGCCGAGGAGGGCCTGCAAGTCAAGCTGGCGATCAGCTTGCACGCGGCCACCGACGAAGAAAGAGCCGCGTTGCTCCCCGTCAACAAGCGGTATCCGTTGGCGGACCTGATGGCCGCCTGTCAATATTACGCCGAAAAAGCCCAGCGAAGAATCTCTTTCGAGTGGGCGCTGATCGCCGGCAAAAACGATACCCCGCAGACGGCGCACACGCTCGGCCGTCTCTTACGGGGGTTGGACGCCCACGTAAACCTGATCCCGCTCAACCCCACCACCGAATACGGCGGCGCCCCCACCGGCATGGAGGCCGCAGCGGTATTTGTAGAAATCCTCGAAAGCCACGGTATCCCCGCCACCATTCGCGTGCGTCGCGGGATCGATATCGACGCGGGCTGCGGCCAGCTCAAATCGAAGGTCGCCCGAAAAGCTCAGTGATCCGCGGGATCGAGCGGATCGGTCAGTTGGTTCGCCTCGGTCCCGTCGAAAAAACCATCCCCATCGCTGTCCGGATCCAGCGGATCCGTACCGGCCAGAAACTCCTGCGCGTTGACCTGCCCATCGGCATCCGAATCGCCCGAGCCGTCCTCCATCGGGTCGAGGCCACGGTCGGTTTCCCAGGCGTCATACAATCCATCGCCGTCCAGATCATCGTACCCGCTAAAATCCGCGTTGGGGCCACTGTATTGACCGATATCCCAACAGGTTCCGTCCGGATCCTGACCGCTGCAATCGACATCCAACAACGGGCTCCCCGGCAACAGATGGGTATCCAAGATGTCGCTCAAAGCCGGCTCCTGGCGTACAAACTCCGGCTCCCAAGCGGTATTTCCGTTTTGAGGGATGGGCTCGTTGAACCACGCCAGTTCCACTCGCGACGCCGTATTTCCCACCCAGGCGTTGTACTGAGGCGTAAACGTCGTAAAACCTGCGTTGGTATCGATGATCGGCCCACTTCCCAGGTTCCACATCAATACCGAATGGTGGATCCCCACCGAAGAGGGATCATTCGCCTGGGTGGGCTCCCCAATCCAGGCAACGGCAGTAAAGTCCGCTTCATTGCCTAAGAGAACCGAGTGCGCCACCTCCGCGTGCGATTGGTTCACCACATACAACACACCGCCCTGCGTGGCTAGATTGTCCCGAAACAGGGCATTTTCCGCCTGAAACATGGAGCTGGCTGTACCGTAGTACGCGCCCCCGCGATCGAAGGCCACATTGTTGGTTACCTCCGAAGAGAACCAGTAAACCTCGGTGATCAGGTCTGAGGACACGACGCCACCGTCCTCCCAGGCGACGTTTCCGTCCAGGGTGGAGCCCACATCCGTCCACACGCCGGTGGTGCTGAACAACACCCCGCCTTGGGTCGCCAGGTTCTCCACAACCCCGAGATCGGAGGTTGAAAGTGAAGCTTCCACCAACGAAAATGCACCGCCCGACTCCGCCTCGTTGCCCTCAAAGTCGGACTGATGAACGACGATTTCCCCCGAAGCACCGCCGTGAATCGCTCCCCCACGGAACAACGACAGATTGAGTTCGAAGGTCGACGTTTCGACCAACAGAGCCCCGCCGATCAATGCGATCGCGCCACCGTGAACCGCCGCAGAGTTTCCGTCAAATGCGGAGTTTCGGACTTCCGCCTCCGCATCCACAACCGAAATCGCGCCACCGATTCCGTTTGACACATTGTCAAAAAACAGGACGCCGTCAAAGACCGGCCGTCCCCCGACCACCTGAACGGCACCCGCGCCCAAGGCTTCATTCCCGTCAAAAACCACACCGGAAATCAAGGGAGAACCATCGATCCACACCGCCGCCTCGTCGGTGGAGGCATGTCCCACCACGGTCACATCCCGCAGGGAACCATCCCCATCCAACGTCACAAAAGGGTCGGCGGTCGCCCCGGACACCAACCGGGTGAAGGCTGCACCCTGTCCAATGATTTGGACGTCCAAACCGCCCACATCCATTGGATCGGTATAGTCCCCGGTTTGCAGGCAAATCCAATCGCCATCGTGCGCCGCATCCAGCGCATCTTGGACGTCAGCTGCGGGCGGAACGACCCATTCCAGGCGATCTCCGCAGGATCCATCAAAGCCATCGCATTCGGTGTCCAAGGCTCCAGGGAACCGATCTGGATCGGTGTCGTCGCAATCGCTTGCGGAAGCTTGGTAATTCGGTACCGGGTCGCAGTCGGCTATCCATCCGCCAAACCCCGAAAAGGAATCCCCATCCAAATCGGGGTACCAATGCGGCGCATCCAGGGCGTCTTCGTCCTCAGTCCCGTCGCAGTCCTGATCGATGCCGTCGCACAGCTCGTCCGCGCCGGGATGAATGGTCGCCACCGCGTCTTTGCAGTCTCCCGCCACCGCCGACGCCAAACCCGGCGGATCGCAGCTCAAGTGCTGGTCGCCCGTCCCGTACCCGTCCGCATCACTATCCTGGTACCAAGCAACTTTTCCGTCGGCGAGCACACCCACATCCGCGTCATCCACGACGCCATTGCAGTCTTCGTCCGCATCGTCTTCATCGCAAACTTCGGTACCGTTCGGATTCACCATCGGATCGGAGTCATCGCAGTCGTCCGAATTTAACACCCTTTCATCCGGAACAACACAAGTAAGCTCACCGGTACTGGGATCGCCAAAACCGTCGCCGTCGGCGTCCGCCCAATGTTCCACCCCGTCGGTCGCGTCGACATCCACCAACAGATCGCAATCGTTGTCGATCAAGTCGCAGATCTCTACAAAGTCCGGCGAACGCAGGGGATCTTCGTCGTCGCAGTCCACTCCAAAGATCGAGCCATCTCCGTCTGCATCGACAGGCGGAAGGTCCGTATCATCCGTGTCTTCGGCGTCGGTGTCTCCGTCCGTGTCCACCGCAGTGTCGGAATCGGTCCCATCCGTATCGTCGGTGTCCAACGGCACATTCGAGTCGGAGTCCGTATCAACCGGTTCACTGTCGTAGATTTCAGAATCCAACCCGGTTTCAGCCGGATCCGACTCCGTGCCCGGCCCCGTGTCGGGCTTGCCGTTGCATGCCATCAACCATGCAATCGCAAACACTGGCGATGCAATCCGCAACCGCACACCCCCGCCCCAGCCTACCACACCGTTCACACGAGCGCGCGATCAACGCTCACGAGCGGGTTCAACGGCGCCCCAACTCTCCACCAACCGAATGGAGGCATGGGTTGCCCGCATCAACACCAGCCCCGCATTCAGATCCTCATAGCGCCACGTAGAAGACACCCTCGCCATTCGCTTCTGCAGGACGTTTTCGGGTGTCTCTTGCCCCACCTGCGCCGTCGGCGGGCCAAAGGACTCAGTGATCGGAGGAAGCGCGGCTTGGTAAGCGGCGATCGCTTCAGAGACGTCGTCGTAGGTCGAAACCACCTGCACTTTCTGGAGCTTCCCGTCCGAGGCGAAGCTCAGTGTGAGCGCCGCCCCCGCGTCGGACGTTCGCCCTGCAAACAATCCTTCGGGGATCCCGTAGCATTCCCGAAGCATCAAACCACGTTTTGTCGGGCCGACCGTCGTGCATTCGAGTCCGTGAGCGACCAGCCACTCGTCCGCCTGCGGCGTGGTGGTCTCAAGAATGGTCAGGCCCATCCTCGACAATGTGGGCGATGGCTCCTTTTTTGGCACGGGCTTGGCGACAGGTGCGGGCTCAACCTCGGGGGTCACCGAGATTCTTTGCCAATAGAAAAAGCCCACCACCGCCACAAACGCGACGCCAACCGGAACCACCAGCCGCCAATTCATGACTTACCCGAGGTTCTGGTTTGCAAATTCCCAATTGACCAACTTGTCCAACCACGCGGCCACATAGTCGGCGCGGCGATTCTGATGGTCCAAATAGTAGGCGTGCTCCCAGACATCAATGACCAGAAGCGGCTTTTGGCCCGCCGTAAACGGCGTGTCGGCATTGGCCGTCTTGGTGACTTTGAGGGCACCGCCCTCCTCCACCAACCACGCCCAGCCGCTTCCAAACTGGGTCAACGCGGCCTGGGTGAACTCAGCGCGAAACTGATCGTAACCACCAAAGCTGGCGCCGATCTTGTCCGCGACGGCGCCCGTTGGCTGGCCGCCGCCACCGTTGCGCATCGAAAGCCAGTAGAAATCATGGTTGTACACTTGAGCGACGTTGTTGTAGATGGCGGTCTTGTCGGTCTTATAGGTCGCCTTGATCACGTCGATCATCGACCGATCGGCGAGATCGGTACCTGCAAGCGCTTTGTTGCCATTGTCGACATAAGCCTGATGGTGCTTTGCATAGTGAAACGACAAGGTATGAGCCGAAATCACAGGATCCAACGCAGTATCTGCGTACGGAAGCGCGATTTTGGACAATGGACCGTTCGACATGGGAACTCCTTTCACTACGGGACGGCTATGCCTTGTCACGCTGGGGGGACCCTGTCGACCCCGATCGCGCTTCGATCGCAATCGCGGCAAACAAGGTGATCCCCATCAGCACATTTGCGGTGTACAAGCCAAACAAATGCAGGAGCAACAACCCACCGCCGTAGATCATCGCTGGCGTCAGCGCAATCGCGCCCGCCACGAAAGCCGCGGTTCCGAGGGCCACACGATTGGCTGAAATGACGCGCCAAGGCGCCAAAGCCGCCAACAGCAGAGCCATTTCGGCAAACACCCACACCAGCATGTCAGTGGCATCGTGCGGACCATTGCGACCGGGGCCCGTTTGCATCGGATCATAGGGGTGAACGGCCGCCTCCTGGACCAACAACGCCACCATGGCTCCACCCCAAACGAGCGGCCAAACGCCACGCCAAAGCCTCCAGATCGGATTCATGCGCCCCCGCCGCCGCACCCTATCACGCCCACACCCACACCTCCCAATCGAAGGTGATCGGCCGCGGTAGCAACCGATCCGCCGTCATGTGCTGGGTGGCTCGAGCGCCACGATAAGTTCCGGCCCACAAGTCTACTTGAACGTCAGGTTCGGCGATCCGCTGCCCGCGCACCGAAAACCGCTCCTGCAACGCAAAATAAGGTTCAAACGCCTGTACAATCGCTGAAGCCCGATCCTTGGCGGTGGAGCGGCCCAACACGCCTTCCCGCAGCTCACAGAGGTCCTCGTCGCCCGCCACCACCAGGAAAACCCTCCCACCCGGCCGAAGCACCCTTCGAAACTCTTCAGGTTGGCGCCGCGCCGTGACCGACAGCACCACGTCCACGCTTTCCGTCACCACGGGCAGGCCGCGATCGGCGTTCACCACCAACCACTGCACCTTCGGCCACCGGCGATGTGCGAGTTCAATCGCCGGTGTCGAGAGATCAACGCCCACCCCCCGGCATCCCGCCGCCACCAGCGAGCCGAGCACAAATCCCTCTCCACAGCCCACATCCAGGACATCTTGGTCCACCACCCGGGGCACCAGCGCATCGCGCAGCGGCTCCACCCAACCTGCGTCCACCGTACGCCGGCGCGCCTCCACCACCTCGCGCGAATCCCCGGGGTTGGCACTCGCTTTATCCTGGGGTTGCAACAGATTGAATATTCCCCGCCGGGAACGGTCAAAGCTATGTTTGGCCGCGCAGCGCGCCTGCGACCCCTCGATCACCAGCTCCCTGCCGCAGCCTCGCACCGTACATCGGAGCGGAATGGCGGACGGCATGGGTTTCCCGCCTTATTTCGCGAGTGCTCGACGAACGACCGACCAGCGGCGCTCCCGGCCTGCCAACCGCGGAATCGCCACCGACAAACCCGGACCG